>DATMES010000021.1 GCA_035556555.1 Frankiaceae bacterium | reverse complement strand
ACCCCGGACGAGCGGCGCCCGCGCACCCGCGTCGGCCCAACCCTGCAGCCCAGCAGCCGGTCTCACGCGTAGTGATCTTCAAAGAACGACTGAGCCCGGCGCCAACCACGCCGTCAGGATGGAAAAGGCTCCCGGTTGCGCGGGCTACGGGGGCGGGGTGGCGCCGAGGCGCTCCAGGATCAGGCGGTTCACGGTGGCGGCGTTGGCCTGGCCGCGCATCGACTTCATGACCGCACCCACGAGCGCGCCCGCCGCGGCGACCTTGCCGTCGCGGACCTTCTGCGCGATCTCCGGGTTGGCGGCGATGGCCTCGTCGACGGCGGTGCCGAGGGCGCCCTCGTCGGAGACCTGCTTGAGGCCGCGTTCGGCGATGACGACGTCGGGGTCCTTGCCGGTCTCGATGACCCCGGCGAACACCTCCTTCGCCAGCGTCGCCGACAGGTCCCCCGCGGTGACCAGCGCGCAGACCCGCGCGACGTGCTCCGGCGTGACGCCGAGGTCTCCCGCGTCGACGCCGGACGCGTTGGCGCGGGCCTGCAGGTCGCCGAGCCACCAGTTGCGCGCCTCAGCCGCGGGCGCGCCGGCCTCGACGGTCCCGAGGACGAGGTCGAGCACGCCGGCCCGCGACATGGCGTCCACGTCCTGCTCGGGCAGGCCGAGCGACCCGACGAGCCGCGTACGACGCGCCGTCGGCAGCTCGGGCAGCGCCGCCCGCAGTGACTCGACCCAGTCACGAGCGGGCGCGATCGGGACGAGGTCGGGCTCGGGGAAGTACCGGTAGTCCTGCGCCTCCTCCTTGGACCGCCCCTCGGTGGTGGTGCCGGAGTTCTCGTGGAAGTGCCGCGTCTCCTGGACGATCCGCTCCCCCGCCTCCAGCCGGGCGGCCTGCCGCTCGACCTCGTGACGTACGGCGCGTTCGACGGAGCGCAGCGAGTTGACGTTCTTCACCTCGGCGCGGGTGCCGAACTCCTCGACGCCGACGGGCCGCAGGGAGACGTTGACGTCGCAGCGCAGCGACCCCTCCTCCATCTTCACGTCGGAGACGCCGAGGGTGCGGAGGATGTCGCGCAGCTCGGTGACGTACGCCCGCGCGGCCTCCGCCGAGTGGATGTCGGGCCGCGTGACGATCTCGACGAGCGGGATGCCGGCGCGGTTGTAGTCGACGAGCGAGTAGTCGGCGCCGTGGATGCGCCCGGTGGAGCCGCCGACGTGCAGCGACTTCCCGGTGTCTTCCTCGAGGTGTACGCGCTCGATGCCGATGCGCTCGCCGCCGACCTCGATCCAGCCGTCGTAGCAGAGCGGCTCGTCGTACTGGCTGATCTGGAAGTCCTTGGGCATGTCCGGGTAGAAGTAGTTCTTCCGCGCGAACCGGCACCACTCGGCGATCTGGCAGTTCAGCGCGAGGCCGATCATGACCGTGTAGCGGATGGCGGCCTCGTTGGCGACGGGCAGCGAGCCGGGGAGGCCGAGGCAGACGGGACAGGTCTGCGTGTTGGGCGGTGCGCCGAACGTCGTCGAGCAGCCGCAGAACATCTTCGACCGCGTGCCGAGCTCGACGTGCGTCTCCATGCCGACGACCGGCTGCCAGCGGGTCAGGACGTCGGCGTCCGACGCGAGCGCGGTCATGCGGGGCTCCTCTGGCTGCGGGCGTACGAACTCGCCGAGCCTACCGGCGGAGGAATCGCCCCGCCCGCGCGTATGGCAGGTGTCAGCCCCCTACACCGGAGGTGCACATGCCCGTGAACCGAAGAGTCCTCACCCTCGCCGCGGCGCTCGTCGCGCTCGCCGCGGCCGGCGCGCACGCGACGGCGCCCGCGGCGACGCGGCTGCCGTTCCGCGCGTCCGGCGCGCTCGGCGCCCTCGACGCCGGACCCGGTCAGACCGTCGTCTTCGACACGACGGCCGGGCGGTACGCCGTCGACGGCGCGTTCCGCGACGCCGGCTCGGTCACGCTGCCGCGCGCGGTCGCGAGCGCCGTGGGCGTCGGCGCGATGCCGGCGTTCGACTTCACGTCGATCGACATCCCCGCCGGTACGCGCGTCGAGGTGCGCGGCGCGTACCCGCTCGTCCTCCTCTCCCGCGGCGCGGCCAGGATCGCGGCGCCGCTGCGGCTCGACGGCAGCCACGGTGCGGCGGGTGGCCGCGGCGCGGGCGGTGGCGGCGGTGGCGGCGGTGGCGCCGTCGCGGTCTTCGCCGGGGGAACGCTGTCGGTGACCGGCGCGGTCTCCGCCCTCGGCGGCGCGGGCGGCGCGGGCAACGACGCTGCCGGGGCGCCGGGGACGGCGTACGACGGCGGCGCCGGTGGCGGCGGCGCCGTGACGCTCGGCTCGTCCGAGCGCGTCGAGCTCGACGCGACGGTCGCAACGCTGAGCGGCGACGCGCGCGGCGCGGGCCCGGTCGTGGTGGTCGGAGACGTGCGCTACGGCGCCCGCGCGCGCGTCAACGGCCTCGCGCCGGACGCCGCGGTACGGCGGCTGAGCGCGCTGCCGCACGAGGCGTTCGTCCTCACGGGCGGCGGCGGTGGGGGTGGCGGCGGTGGCAGCGGCCTGCCGCTCACCGGGTCCGCCGCCGGGTACGCCAGGACGCCGGCCCTCGGCGGGCCGGCCGGCGCCGGTGGCGGCGCGGGCGGCGTCAGCGGCTACGCGGTCGCCGGCGGCAGTGGCGGCAGTGGCGGCACCGCGGGCGTGCTCGGCGCCGGCGGCGGCGGTGGCGGTGGCGGCGGCGCGTACGCCGGCCCCGGCGGCGGTGGGGGCCTCGGCAATGGCAGCGGTGCCGACGGCGCGGGCGGCGCGCCCGGCGGCTCCGGCGGCTGCAACACGTTCGCCGGCGGCGGGCACGGCGGTGACGGCGGCGGCGGCTTCCTGGCCGGCAGTGGCGGCGACGGCGGTGACGGCGGCGGCATCGACGGTCAGGACGGCTCCGCCGGGACGAGCGCGAGCGGCGCCGGGGCGGGCGGCGGCGGTGGCGGTGGCGGCGGCGACGCGTGCAGCGCGGTCGCTCCCGGCAAGGGCGGCGTCGGTGGCACCGGTGGCGCCGGTGGCGCGGCGGGCACCCCCGGCTCGGCAGGCACCAAGGCCCCGCCGAAGGCGAAGGCCGGCCAGCTGCTGTCGACCGAGGGCCTGCTCTGCTCGCTGTTCGCGGTGTCCGAGCCTGGCGTGGGCGGCAGCACGTACCGGGGCGTGTTCAGCGCCGGGCCGTTCCTGCGCGCGGCGACGGTGACCTCGCCCGGCACGCTGGCCTGCGTGGTGCGGATCGACGGCACGAGGCGGGGGACGATCTCGGCCTCCGGCACCGGCCTCATGCGGAGTCAGGAGGTCGTGACCGTCGAGGCTCCCGACGCGGGCGTCGTGGAGCTGTGCGCGGAGTTCATCGACCACACCAGCGGCCAGAAGACGTACTGGAACGCCCAGGGCGCGGCGTGGTCGCCCAACCCGGGAGTCCCCTGCGGGCTCGTGACGCAGGTCTCGTAGGACCGGCGAGGGGTCCCGGCGGTCGTCAGATCGCCGGGACCTCCGTCATCGGGCTGGCCGCCTCGAACGCCGCGGCCACGCGGTACATCAGGTCGTCACGCATCGCCGGCGCCATGACCTGCAGGCCGACGGGCAGCCCCTCGGCGAGACCGCAGGGCACCGACATCGCGGCGCCGCCGGAGAGGTTGGACGGGATGGTGCAGAGGTCGGCGAGGTACATCGCCATCGGGTCGTCGGCGCGTTCGCCGATCCGAAACGCCGTCGTCGGCGTCGTCGGCGACACGAGCACGTCGACCGACGCGAACGCCGCGTCGAAGTCGCGCGTGATGAGCGTGCGGACCTTCTGCGCCTGGCCGTAGTACGCGTCGTAGTAGCCCGACGACAGCGCGAACGTCCCGAGGATGATCCGGCGCTTCACCTCGGCGCCGAAGCCGGCCGCGCGGGTGATCGACATGACCTGCTCGACGTCGCGCGTGCCGTCGTCGCCGGTGCGGAGGCCGTAGCGCATGGCGTCGAAGCGGGCGAGGTTGGAGGAGCACTCGCTGGGGGCGATGAGGTAGTACGCGGGGAGCGCGTAGACGAAGTGCGGGCAGGAGACCTCGGACACGACGGCGCCGAGCGACTCCAGCGTCGCGACGGCCTCGCGGAACCGTTCCTCGACCCCGGGCTGGTACCCCTCGCCGGAGAACTCCTTGACGACGCCGACGCGCAGCCCCTTGATGTCGGCGTTGCGGGCCGCCTCCGCGCACGGAGGGACGGGCGCGTCGATCGACGTGGAGTCCATGGGGTCGTGGCCTGCGATGACCTCGTGCAGCAGCGCCGCGTCGAGGACGGTGCGCGCGCACGGCCCGCCCTGGTCGAGCGACGAGGAGAACGCGACGAGGCCGTAGCGGGAGACGCCGCCGTACGTCGGCTTCGCCCCGACCGTCCCCGTGACGGCGGCGGGCTGGCGGATGGAGCCGCCGGTGTCGGTGCCGATGCCGAGCGGCGCCATGAACGAGGCGACCGCGGCGCTGCTCCCGCCCCCGGAGCCGCCTGGCACGCGGTCGGTGTCCCAGGGGTTGCGCGTGGGGCCGTAGGCGGAGTTCTCGGTCGACGAGCCCATCGCGAACTCGTCCATGTTGGTCTTGCCGAGGATGACGACGCCCGCCTCCTTGAGGCGGCGGGTGACGGTGGCGTCGTACGGCGGCCGCCAGCCCTCGAGGATCTTCGAGCCGCACGTCGTCGGGACGCCCTCGGTCGTGAAGACGTCCTTGAGGGCGAGGGGTACGCCCGCGAGCGGGCCGAGGGTCTCGCCGGCCGCGCGGCGCTCGTCGACCCGCTTGGCTGCTGCGAGGGCGCCGTCGGCGTCGACGTGGAGGAACGCGTTGAGGCGGCCGTTGAGGGCCTCGACGCGGTCGAGGTGCGCCTGCGCGACGTCGACGGCCGACGCCTCGCCGTTCGCGACGATCTTGGCGAGGTCCGCGGCGGTCAGCCGCGTGAGGTCCGTCATTCCTCGTCCAGGATGCGCGGGACGCGGAAGCGGCCCTGCTCCGCGGCGGGCGCGCCGGACAGGGCGGCCTCGGGCGGGAGCGAGGGGCGTACCTCGTCGGGGCGGAAGACGTTGGTGAGCGGCACGCTGTGGCTGGTCGGCGGGATGTCGGCGGCGGCAACCTCGCCGACGCGGGCGACCGCGCCGATGATGACGTCGAGCTGGGACGCCATGACGTCGAGCTCGTCGTCGTCCAGCGCGAGCCTGGAGAGGCGCGCGAGGTGCGCCACCTCGGCGCGGGTGATGGCCATGCGCGCCACCCTATCGAGCGGCGCGAGCGCGTATTTACTGGGCGGCGGCGTTCCAGCCGCGCTGCGGCTTGGTGCTGTCGACGACCCGCATCACCGGTACGCGGTCGCGGGCGGCGAGCCAGTCGGTGACGACGGCGGCGGGGTACGGGCGGCTGAGGAAGTACCCCTGCGCGGCGTCGCAGCCGAGGTCGGCGAGGCGCTGCCAGGTCTCCGCGGTCTCGACGCCCTCGGCGAGCACCCGCAGGCCGAGGCCGTGGGCGAGGTCGATGGTCGAGCGGACGATCGTCGCGTCCTCGGCGTCGACGTCCATCCGCAGGACGAACGACTTGTCGATCTTGATCTCGGTGACGGGGAGGCGGCGCAGGTACGCGAGCGACGAGTACCCGGTGCCGAAGTCGTCGAGCGAGAGGCGGACGCCGAGGCGCGAGAGGGCGGTGAGGTTCTGCAGGGCGCGCTCGGGGTCGGCCATGACGACGCGCTCGGTGAGCTCCAGCTCGAGGAACGACGCCGGCACGCCGGTGCGGTTGAGCGCCTCGCTGACCCGGGCGCAGAACGTGTCGTCGTGCAGGTCGCGCGCCGAGACGTTGACCGCCATCCGGACCATCATCCCGGCGTCGGCCCAGACGGCGGTCTGCGTGAGGGCCTGCTCCAGGACGTTCGTCGTGAGGGACTTCATGAGGCCGGTCTGCTCGGCGAGCGGGACGAACGTGTCGGGCGCGAGGAGGCCGCGTTCGGGGTGCTCCCAGCGGACGAGCGCCTCGACGCCGGCGACCTGGCCGGTCGTGAGGTCGACCTTGGGCTGGTAGTGCAGGACCAGCTCTCCGTCCTCGATCGCGCGGCGCAGCTGCCCGAACAGCGAGAGCCGCTGAGTGCTGTGCGGGTCGCGGTCGGAGTCGTACGTCTCGATGCCGCTGCGCTGCTCCTTGGCGTGGTACATCGCGACCTCGGCGCGCTGCATGAGCTCGTTCGCGACGAGGGCGTGCGCCGGGTAGAGCGCGACGCCGATGCTCGCCTCGAGGTCGATCGTGACCTCGCTGACGACGAACGGCGCGCTCAGCGCGGCGCGGAAGCGCTCGGCGACCTCGCGCGCCATCGCCTCGTCACGAATCGACGGGATGAGCACGCCGAACTCGTCGCCGCCCAGGCGCGCGACGGTGTCCTCGGGGCGGAGTACGGAGCCGAGCCGCTCGGCGACGTACGTCAGCAGCTCGTCGCCCGCATGGTGGCCGAGGGTGTCGTTGACGTCCTTGAAGCGGTCGAGGTCGAGGAGGAACAGACCGACGTGCGCGTCCGTCGGGCCGGCGTCGGCCATCGCGTCGGCGACCTTGCTGAGCAGCAGCTTGCGGTTGGGCAGGCCGGTGAGGGTGTCGTGGAGCGCCTGGTGCTCGCGCTCGGCCGAGATGGAGGCGTTCTTGTAGACGGCGAACAGCGGGAGCAGGAGCAGCGGTACGAGGCCGACGCTGCGCTCCATGACGACCACGACGACCGGGCTCAGCGCGAGCAGCGCGGCGGTGGTCAGGCCCTGGTACGCGAGGTCGGAACGCAGGACGGGCCAGAGCTTGCGGCCCGAGTGCAGCGCGATCGCGACGCCGACGAACAGGTCGTTGCAGACGAAGAACACGAGGCCGGCGAGCGTGATCGCGGGGAGGTCGGCTCCGCTGATCGCCATCGGGTCGGCGGGCGTACCGGTGCGGCCCATGGCGCCGAGGACGGCGGCGGCGGCGCCGTACGAGAGGGAGTACTGCGCGACGTTGAAGCCGGTGCGCCACCAGGCCTTGTCGTTGGTGCGGTCGGCGACCATCGTGGCGACGGCCTGCATGAGGATCGCGACGCCGAGGCCCCAGTGGAGCAGCAGCGCGAACACGAACGTCGTCGACGTCGCGACGCCGTTCTTGTCACGGGTGCCCGCGGTGAACAGCGGCCGCAGCTCGCCGAGCACCAGCAGCGCGGCGGCCATGACGAACGCCGGGCCCATCGACTGCAGGTCGGACGGGTCGAGGCCGCGGAGGCGGTCGAGGGTGAACGTGAGGCCGACGGCGGTGACGGCGGCGACGTAGAGCGTGAAGGCCGAGAACAGCCCGCGCCCCGTCTGCCTCTCGTCGACCACGCCGGCGACTCCCGTGTCCGCCCGCGCCCTGTGCGCGGGTATGCGTCAGCCGCACGGCGGGTGCCGTACGGGTGGCTTCCCCGCGAACATCGGCAACCGAGCGGGATTCTTGAGTCCCGGGATGGGCGAATCCGCTCAAATGGGCTAAGTCGCCTTCGCCCGGCCGGGGCGGCGTGGCGTCGCCGCTCAGGTGCCAAGTCACCGTTCCGTGCGGCGTTTCGTCGACGGAATGCTGACCGTGCAGCGTTCCAGCGGCGACCCGCCGCACCGCAGAAGATCGCGAGGCGGTCGCTCCTGGGGGGGAAGGGCGAAGGGTCGGGCGGCGCGGCGTTCGGGCGGCGGCGCGCTACGTCGCCTTGGCGCGGGCGGCGTCCGGGCCCTCGTCCAGGAGGGTCACCAGCCCTGCCTCGTCCAGGACCGGGACGCCGAGGGTGAGGGCCTTGTCGTACTTGCTGCCGGGCGACTCCCCCGCCACGACGAACGACGTCTTCTTCGACACCGACCCGCTCACCTTGCCGCCGCGGGTCTGGATCGCCTCGGTCGCGGAGTCGCGGCTGAACTCCTCCAGCCCGCCCGTCAGGACCACGGTGATCCCCTCCAGCGGGCGCGGCCCGGTGTCGGTGCGTTCCTCGCGGAACCGCACCCCCGCCTCCCGCCACTTGCGGACGAGCTCGCGGTGCCAGGGGACGGCGTACCACTCGGTGATGGCGGCGGCGATGGTCGGGCCGACACCCTCGACGGCGGCGAGGCGCTCGGGCTCGGCCGTGAGGATCTCGTCGAGGTCGCCGATCTCGCGGGCCAGCGCCTGCGCGGCCGTCGGACCGACGTGCCGGATCGACAGCGCGACGATGACGCGCCACAACGGCTTGGCGCGGGCCTGCACGAGGTTGTCGATCAGCTTGGCGGCGTTGGCCTTGAGGGTGCCGTCCTTCTTCGTGAAGAACGCGCACGTCGCGAGATCTTCCTCGGTCAGCGCGAACAGGTCGCCCTCGTCGGTGACGAGCCCCGCGTCGAGGAGGGCGGCGGCGGCCTCGTAGCCGAGCACCTCGATGTCGAGCGCGCCGCGCCCCGCCAGCCCGAACAGCCGCTCCCGGAGCTGCGCCGGGCACTGCTGCGCGTTGGGGCAACGCAGGTCGGCGTCGCCCTCCTTGGCGGGCGCGAGGCGGGTGCCGCACTCGGGGCACGTCGTCGGCATCTGCCACACAGGCCGGCTCTCGTGCTCGGGGTCGGGCACGAACGTGACGACCTCGGGGATCACGTCGCCCGCCTTGCGGACGACGACGGTGTCGCCAGGGCGTACGTCCTTGCGCCGGACCTCCGACTGGTTGTGCAGCGTCGCCCGCGCGACGGTCGAGCCGCTCACGACGACGGGCGTGAGCATCGCGAACGGCGTGGCGCGGCCGGTGCGCCCGATGGCGACGTCGATGCCTTCGAGCAGGGTGTTGACCTCGACGGGCGGGTACTTGAACGCGATCGCCCACCGGGGCGCGCGGGAGGTCGAGCCGAGGCGGCGTTGCAGCGCGAACGAGTCGACCTTGACGACCACGCCGTCGATCTCGTGCTCGATGTCGTGCCTGTGCTCGCGCCAGCGCTCGATGTAGGCGCGTACGCCCGTCATGTCCGCCACGACCTCGACGCGCGACGAGACGGGGAGGCCGAGCTCGGCCAGGCGGTCGTACGCCCCGCTCTGCGTCTCCGCCCCGAACCCCTCGGACGCGCCGACGCCGTGCAGCACGAGCGCGAGGCGGCGGGAGGCGGTGACGCGGGGGTCCTTCTGGCGGAGGGAGCCGGCGGCGGCGTTGCGCGGGTTGGCGAACGGCGCCTTCCCCTGCTCGACGAGGGACGCGTTGAGCTCCTCGAAGCCCTCGACGGGGAAGTAGACCTCGCCGCGTACCTCCAGCAGCTCGGGCACGGCGGAGCCGGTCAGGCGGTGCGGGACGTTGCGCAGGGTGCGGACGTTGGGCGTGATGTCCTCCCCCACGCGGCCGTCGCCGCGGGTGGCGGCGCGGACGAGGGTGCCGCGCTCGTAGACGAGGTCCACGGCGAGGCCGTCGACCTTGAGCTCGCAGAGGTACGCCGGGTCGCCCTCGCGCTCGACGCGCGCCGCCCACGCGTCGAGCTCCTCGTCACTGAACGCGTTGTCGAGGCTCATCAGCCGCTGCAGGTGCTCGACCGGGGCGAAGCCGGTGCGGACGCCGCCCCCGACCTTCTGCGTCGGCGAGTCGGGCGTGCGCAGGCTCGGGTGCGCCTCCTCCAGCGCCTCGAGCTCCTTCAGCAGCGCGTCGAACTCCGCGTCGCTCGCGGTCGGCTGGTCGAGGACGTAGTAGCGGAAGCGGTGGTCCTCGACGACCCGCGACAGCTCGGCGTGGCGGTCGGCGGCCTCGACGGGCACGCCGTCGTCTGTCGTGCTCAGCGCTCGTCCTCCTCCGCCAGGGCTGCCGCTACCTCCCGCGCCCGGGTGAGCGCGGCGCGGGCGGCGTCCGGCGAGAGGCCCGCCAGACCGCACGCCGGGGTCACCGTGACCCGCTGCGCCAGCATCTCAGGGGGGTGTGACAAGTTTCGCCACAGCGTCCGTACGGGCGCCGCGGTCTCGCGGACGGACCGCAGATCGCCGGTCGTCGGGACGGCGCCGAGCAGCAGGTGGACGCCGTCGTCGACGAGCTGGCCGAGGGCGTCGTACTGCCTCGTGGACAGCAGTGCGAGATCGACGGACACGAACGCCGGCTTCACCTTGACGAGCAGGTCCAGCGGCACGTCCGCGGCGCAGGAGTGGACACCGGTCGGTACGCCCGCCGGCAGGGCCGCGCGCAGGCCCTCGACGAGCTCGTACGCCCCGACCTCGCGCAGCGCGCCGAACCCGCTGGCGGTACGGATGCGGCCCCGCGCCACGGCGGTCAGCGAGGGCTCGTCGAGCTGCGCGACGACGGTGGCGCCGGGGACGCGGCGGCGTACGTCGGCGACGTGCCGCGCCAGCCCCTCCGCGAGGGCCGCGGCGATGTCGCGTACGGCGCCCGCGTCGGACAGCGCGCGGTCGCCGCGGTGCAGCTCGATGCCCGCAGCGAGCGTCCACGGCCCGGCGCACTGGATCTTGAGCGGGCCCGCGTAGCCGTCGAACGCCACCTGCAGCGCGTCGAGGTCCCAGGCGAGGAAGTCGAGGGCGCGGCGTTCGTCCACTCCGGAGCGCGGCACGAACCGCCATCCCGACGGCTGCAGGTCGACGTGCAGGTCGGCGAGGAGCGCGGCGGCGCGGCCGAGCATGTCCGCACCGGGACCGCGTTGCGGCAGCTCGGGCAGGTGCGGGAGGGCGGGCAGCTCGCCGGCGACCGTTCTGGCGGCCTCGGTCGGGTCGGTGCCGGGGAGCGAGCCGACGCCGGTCGCCGCGCGGGGCGGCCAGGCGTACGTCATTCGGTCAGCGGCGCCCGGACTTCGCGGGGGCCTTCTTCGCCGCCTTCGCGGGCTTCGCGGGGATCGGCTTGCGCTTGGCCGGGACGGGCTTGGGGGCAGGC
Source organism: Frankiaceae bacterium (assembly GCA_035556555.1). Taxonomy (GTDB): domain Bacteria; phylum Actinomycetota; class Actinomycetes; order BP-191; family BP-191; genus BP-191. The sequence goes on along the minus strand of DATMES010000021.1, from coordinate 113,756 downwards.
TTCGGGGCGGGCTTGGGCGCGGGCTTGGCGGGCGCGGGCTTCGCGGGCGCCGTACGCGCGGGCTTGGGCTTGGCGCGGCCGCCCTCGAGGAACGCGAGGTCCGCGCGCAGCGCCTCCACCAGCTCGGCCCTGTCGGCGGTCTCGCCGCGCACCGCGATGCTGTAACGCTGGATGACCTCGAGGTCGGTGAGCCGTACGTCGTCCGCCATGCCGGGCAAACTATCTCGTCGCGTCGATGGTCGCCGAGCCCGCCACGCGGTCGCCGTCGTAGAGGACCAGCGCCTGCCCGGGGGCGACCCCGCGAACGGGCGCGTCGAGGCGTACGGCGAGCACGTCGCCCGCCGCCTCGACGACGCAGGGCAGCGCGACGCCGTGCGCGCGCAGCTGCGCGAGGGCCCGCGTGCCGACCGGCACGACCGGCCCGGCCCAGCGGGCGCGCACGCCGGAGACGTACGTCACCTCCAGCGCCTCCCCCGGCCCCACCACCACGGTCGCGGTCGCCGGCTCGACGGAGAGGACGTAGCGCGGCCTGCCGTCGGGCGACGCGATGCCGAGCCCGCGCCGCTGGCCGACGGTGAACTGGTGCGCGCCGTCGTGCTGCCCGAGGACCGCGCCGTCGGCGTCGACGACGTCGCCGGGGACGACGCCGACCTTCGAGCGCAGCCATCCGGCGGTGTCGCCGGTGGGGATGAAGCAGACGTCGTACGAGTCGCTCTTGTCGGCGACGAGCAGCCCGCGCGCCGCGGCCTCGGCGCGCACCTCCGACTTCAGCGACGAGCCGAGCGGGAAGTACGAGTGCGCGAGCTGGTCGGGGGTGAGGACGCCGAGGACGTACGACTGGTCCTTCGCGGGGTCGGCGGCGCGGTACAGGGAGCCGTCGGCGAGGCGGGCGTAGTGGCCGGTGCAGATCGCGTCGAAGCCGAGCGCCAGCGCCTTGTCGAGCACCGCCGCGAACTTGATCTTCTCGTTGCAGCGCAGGCAGGGGTTGGGGGTACGGCCGGCGGCGTACTCCGCGACGAAGTCGTCGACGACGTCAGCCTTGAAGCGGTCGGCGAGGTCCCACACGTAGAACGGGATGCCGAGCACGTCGGCGGCGCGGCGCGCGTCGCGCGCGTCCTCCAGCGTGCAGCAGCCGCGGGCGCCATGGCGAGCGGACTCGGGGGACGACGACAGCGCGAGGTGTACGCCGGTGACGTCGTGGCCCGCGTCGACCGCGCGGGCCGCCGCGACAGCCGAGTCGACGCCGCCGGACATGGCGGCGAGGACCTTCATCGCGTCAGGCCGGCCCGGCGCGCGCGCTCGACCACGGGGACGATCGCGTCGGCCACGGCCGCGACGTCGGACTCGGTCGTCGTGTGGCCGAGGCTGAACCGCAGCGACCCCCGCGCCAGGTCCTCGTCGAGACCCATCGCGAGGAGGACGTGCGAGGGGCGCGCGACGCCCGCCGTACAGGCGGATCCCGTCGAGCACTCGATGCCGCGCGCGTCGAGCAGCAGCAGCAGCGAGTCGCCCTCGCAGCCGGGGAACGAGAGGTGCGCGTTGGACGGCAGGCGGTCGAGGGTGTCGCCGTTGAGGATCGCGTCGGGGACGGCGTCGCAGACGGCCTTGACGAGCGAGTCGCGCAGGCCGGCGAGGTGCGTCGCGCGCTCGACCCTCGTCGAGGCCGCCAGCGTCACCGCCGCGCCGAGCCCGACGATGCCCGGGGTGTCGAGCGTGCCGGACCGTACGTCGCGCTCCTGCCCGCCGCCGTGGAGCAGGGGGGTGCAGGCGACGCCCGTACGCAGCAGCAGCGCGCCCACGCCCTTCGGCCCGCCGATCTTGTGGCCGGTCAGCGTCAGCGCGTCGACACCGCTGGCCGCGAAGTCCACGTCGAGCTGCCCGATGGCCTGCACGGCGTCGGTGTGGAACGGCACCCGCGCCTCCGCCGCGACGGCGGCGAGGTGAGCGATCGGCTGCACGGTGCCGACCTCGTTGTTGGCCCACATGACGGTGACGACCGCGACGTCGTCGCCGAGCGCGTCGGCGAGGTCGGACGGCGAGACCCGGCCCACCGAGTCGACGGGCAGCCACGTCACGGTCGCGCCCTCGTGGGCGACGAGCCAGTCGACGGCGTCGAGAACGGCGTGGTGCTCGACGGCGCTCGCGACGATCCGCGTGCGCGCGGGGTCGGCGGCGCGGCGGGCCCAGTAGATGCCCTTGACGGCGAGGTTGTCGCTCTCGGTGCCGCCGCCGGTGAAGATGACCTCCGACGGGCGCGCGCCGAGGGCGTACGCGATCGCCTCCCGCGCCTCCTCCACGGCGCGGCGCGCGCGGCGGCCCGAGGCGTGCAGGGACGACGGGTTGCCGGGCTCCGCCATGAAGTACGGCGTCATCGCCGCCAGCACCTCAGGCAGCATGGGCGTCGTGGCGGCGTGGTCGAGGTAGGCCATCAGGCCTCCCAGACTACCGGCGTACGAGCACCCTCGGCTCGCCGGCCCTCCTGCGCGCGGCCAGCTCGGCCGGCGTCAGGACGACGATCTGCGACGGCGTGACGCCCGCCGCGGCGCGGACGTCGCGGTAGACGCCGACCGCCGCGTCGGTCTCGTCGCCGGACGGCGCGATGACGACGAACAGGTTGTCGTGGTCGCGCGGCGACGGCACGACCTCGACCGACCAGTCCGCGAGGTCCGTACGACCCGCCAGCACGGCCGAGATCGCGCGCAGGTCGAGCACCTGCTCGTCGGCGTCCGGGCGCAGCCGCACGGTGACGGTGGTCGTGCCCGTACGGACCTCGGTGGGGATGCGCGGGACGGTACGTCCGCAGGCGGGGCAGGCGTCGTTGGCGATCGGCCCGTCGACGAGGTCGCCGGTACGCCAGCGCAGCAGCGCGCTCCCGCGGAAGCCGAGCTGCGTGACCGTGACCTCGCCGCCCGTCGTGCTCGGCTGCCCGGTCTCGGGGTCGACCAGCTCGACGAGGTCGAGGTCGGGGTACGTGTGCCACCCGCTCGGCGACGCGGCGCTCTCGCGGCACTGCGCCCAGAGCACGCGCCCCTCGGGCGGGCCCCAGAGGCCGAGGACGGTCGCGTCCGGGAGGGTCTCCTTGACGGCGTCGCGCGCGGCGGCGTCCCAGACGCCGACGAGCAGCACGGTCTTGACGGCGGCGAGGTCCACGCCGTTCAGGACTCCCACGTCCTGCGGGCGGACCGCGACGACGGTCGGCGGTACGACGGCGACGGCCTCGGCGAGGCGTTCGGGGCCCGGGAAGAGGGCGGGGGCGCCGGCACCGAGGGCGGCGTAGGTGAGGAAGAGGTGGTCGAGCGACGACTCGACCGGCACCGCCGAGACGAGGACGTCGGCGGCCGTGAGGCCGAGGACCGACCAGGCGCGGGCGCCGGCGCGGGCGACGGCGTCGAGGTCGTTGCGCGTGGAGGCGATCGGGTAGCGGAACGCCCGCCCCGCGAAGTGGTACGTCGTCGGCCGCACCTCCGCCTCGACGTGACGGCGGTACGAGTCCTTGCCCGCGACGCGCTGCGCCAGCGCCTTGCGGAGGTCGGGGCCGTACGCGTGCAGCGCGAAGCCCGACTCGCTGGCCTGGAGGACCAGCCGTGCGGCCTCGGCGGGATCGCCGGAGGGGCACACGTCGCGTTCGCCGACGGCGGGCAGCTTGGTCAGGTCGTCGGCGGTCTTGATGTCGGCAGCGGCGATCCGCAGCGCCGTGAAGCGCTCGCGCCAGAACGGCGAGAACGGCGCCACGCCGTCACGGAGCTGACGGCGCAGCGCGGCGTCACGGACCTTGGCCTGCTGCGCCGGCGTACGGCGATCCCACGTCGGCATGCAGCGAACCCTATCTGTGGCCTTGACGATCACCTGTGTCCCCTGAGCGGCCATGCGCCCGTACGGGGAGGGACACAGGTGATCATTGTCGGGGAGGCGACGGGAGGGCGTTACGCCTTGCGCTTCGCGATCTCCTCGGTGAGCTGCGGTACGACGTTGAACAGGTCGCCCACGACGCCGAAGTCGGCGATGGTGAAGATCGGCGCCTCGGGGTCCTTGTTGACCGCGACGATGGTCTTCGACGTCTGCATGCCGGCCCGGTGCTGGATGGCGCCGGAGATGCCGACCGCCATGTACAGCTGGGGCGAGACGGTCTTGCCGGTCTGGCCGACCTGGTTCTGGTGGGGGTACCAGCCGGCGTCGGTGGCGGCACGCGAGGCGCCGACCGCCGCGCCGAGGGAGTCGGCGAGCTTCTCGATGAGCGCGAAGTGCTCGGCGCCGCCGAGGCCGCGGCCGCCGGAGACGACGATCGATGCCTCGGTGAGGTCGGGGCGGCCGCCCTTCTCCTCCACGACGCGGTCCACGACCTTGGCGGACTTGGCCGCGTCGGACAGCGTCAGCGAGACCTGCTGCTCGGTCGCCGGCCCGGCCTCGGCGACCGGCTGGGTGCTGTTGGGGCGCAGGCAGATGATCGGCGTGCCCTGCGCCTTCGACTGGACGATCGTCGCGCCGCCGAAGACGTTCTGCGTCGCGACGAAGCCGTCCGCGACGTCCACCGCGTCGGTGAGGACGCCGGACGACGTCTTGACCGCCGTCCGCGCCGCGACCTCCTTGCCGTCGGCGCTGCTCGCGATGAACACCGCCGCAGGCGACTTCTCCGACACGAGGTGGGCGAGGACCTCGGCGGCGGGGGCGGAGACGTGGTCGGCATAGTCGTCGCCCTCGGCGACGTAGACGGACTGCGCGCCGTACTCGGCGAGCTTGTCCTTGGCGTTGGCGTAGCCGCGGCCGACGAACACGGCGCTCGGCTCACCGAGCTGGCGCGCCTTGGTGAGCATCTCGAGCGTCACCTTCTTGACGGTGCCGTCGGAGTGCTCGACGAGGACGAGGATCTCAGCCATTGGCCCGGGGCTCCTAGATGAACTTCTGCGACTGGAGGAACTCGGCGAGCTTGGTGCCGCCGTCGCCCTCGTCCTTGACGATGGTGCCGCTCTCGCGCGGCGGTCGGGCCGCGAACTCCACGACCTCGCTCCTGGCACCCGCCAGGCCGACCAGCGACGTGTCGATGCCGGCGTCGGCGACGGTGAGGGTCGTGAGCGGCTTCGACTTCGCGGCCATGATGCCCTTGAACGACGGGTACCTCGGCTCGTTGATCTTCTCTACCACGGACACGACGGCGGGCGTCGCCGCCTCGACCAGGTCGTAGCCGGACTCCGTCTGGCGCTCGATGCGTACGGTCCCGCCGTCGATCGTCACCTTGCGCGCCATCGTCAGCTGCGGCACGCCGAGCTGCTCCGCGAGCATCGCGGGAACGACGCTCATGCGGGCGTCCGTCGACTCCGAGCCGGCGATGACGAGGTCCCAGCCGTCGATCGTGCCGAGGGCCTTGGCGAGCGCGTGCGACGTGCCGAGCGCGTCGGTGCCGTGCAGCGCGTCGTCCACGACGTGCACGGCCTTGTCGGCGCCCATGGACAGCGCCTTGCGGATGGTCTCGACCGCCTTCGCCGGGCCCATGGACAGGATCGTGACCTCGCCGCCCTGCGCCTCCTTGATGCGGAGGGCCTCCTCGACGGCGTACTCGTCGATCTCGTTCATGACGCCGTCGACCGAGGCGCGGTCGACCGTCTTGTCGGTGGGGTCGAGCTTCTTCTCGGCCCACGTGTCGGGGACCTGCTTCACGCAGACGACGATGTTCATCGGGTAGCGCCGACCTCCCGTACGGGTCCGGGGTCTGCCGGGGACAGCGGCATCGCTACGAAGGGTTGCTTGCTACGGGCTAGCACGTCAAACCGACGCCCGTGTCGGATCGGCGTTTGGTCCGGTTCGTGAACGGGAATCGCCTCCCCGGAGAAGGGAGGGACACCATGGAGATCGGGTCGTCCATCCCCACGTACGCCATCGGCACCGGGCTGCCACGCATCGCCGTCGGCGCCTCCGTCCTCCGGCAGGTCGCAGAAATCGCTATGGCCGCGCGTCGGACGTTGTGGCAGATGGAGCGGCAGGTCGCGCAAGCCCTCCAAGCTTTAGCTGGGATGGGGCAGCACCTCGCGGCCGCGCTAACCATGTGGCTGCCCGCAGCGACTCCCGAACCCGTAACGCTCGAAATCGACGACGCGCCGCTGGTACCGGTGCCGCTGCACTCGCAGCTTCGGTTGGACGATCCGGCGCGGTTCCTCCGTGACGCTGTTCAGCCCAATGCACCGAGCGATGTATGGCACCCGTTTGCCATGTCATCGCCCGGGGTCGCCGTCTGACCTGAGGACTCTCCACCCGGGCCTCCCTACAGGAGTACCGGATGCTGATCGAGTACCAGGAAGCCGTTCCGCTAGTCGCCGCACCAGGAACTCTCATCGTCGTTCTGACCTACCGATCGTTCAGGGCGTGGTTGAACGACCGGCGACATGAACGTCATGTCGCACTACTGAAGGAGAACGGCGTCGGGGTGACGCCAGAGTCGCTGGCGGTGCTGGAACTCGCCCACCGCGGGCGCCGCGCCGTCGGCCGCTTCACGGCCGCGGCGTCTCCGGCGCCGACGGAGGATGCGCTGCGCGCACCACCGGCGGGCGAGCCGACGGAAGGTGCGGAGCGCGAACGTGGCCTCCGCATCCCCGTCCCGTTCCGCTCGTGACCTCACGCGCACCCGGCGCCGGGGCTGCGCTGCTCCGAACCACCGTCCCCGCCCACGGCTCTCCACCGGCATGAGGAGGACGCCGTGCGCCGAGCCCTGCTGCTCCGCCGCCCTCGCGTGCGCGGTCACGTCCGGCGCGGTCGCGGACACCGCCGTCTGGGCGACGACGTACCCGGCCACGTGGTCGCCGCAGGTGAGCGGCACGCGACATGGCACCGTCGTGGCCGTCGGCGAACTCCCCCGTCGCCACCTCCCCCGGCATCGGCGGCACCCCGGGCGGCGTCGCCTCACGGTGCCGGCGGCGCCGCACCCGCGGACGCGCGCCGCGGCGGCCGGGTACCCGCTGGTGGAGACCGTGATCGGGCCGGTGCGCGCCACGATCGGCCCTGGCTACGTCACGGTGACGGCGCGGCGCTGACCCTCCGGAAGCGGAACCACGCCCAGAACGCCACCGACACCGTCCCGAACGCCAGGAACAGCGCCGCCGCCACCGTCACCGACGCGCCCGTCGAGGCGCCGCCCGACGCCGCCGACAGCGCGTGCAGGAACGCGAAGACGTTGACACCGAAGATCGCCGCCCACGCGACCCTGCTCCACGCGAACAGCTCCTCGCCCGGCAGGAAGCGCAGGGGCAGCAGGCCGAGGACGTTCGCCTCGATGCCCGCCGCGAACACCGCCGCCAGCACCGTGTCGAGCAGCTGCAGCGGTACGCCCCCGCCGTCCAGCACCGCGTCGTGCACCGGGATGCGCACGACGAACGCCACCACCGACGTCGCCAGCAGCAGCGCCGACGTGGCGACCGTGATCCGCCCGCGCTCGCCGCGGCCGAGCTCGCGCGCGAACGCGAAGCCGGCCACGACGCCGTACAGGTAGCCCGGCTCGAACGACGTCACCCGCGAGATGAGCACGCACACCGCAGCCACCGCGAGACCGAGCGGGAACAGCGCGACCGCGGCCCGCTCGCCGTAGCGGCGCGCGTGGTAGAGCCGCGACGGCAGCGAGGACAGCAGGCTGACCGCCGCGATCGACAGCGCGAGGCCCGCGACGAGGACGAGCGTCGCGCGGTCGGCCCCGAGGCCGGGGTCGAGGAACGCGTTGAGCACCGCGACCGAGCCGACGAGCACGGCGAAGCCCCGCCACCCGCTGAGGACGCGCCGTCGCGCCGGGTCCCGCTCGCCCCTGCGCAGGAACGCGAACCAGCCCGACACCTCGGCGTAGTTGGCCTCCAGCGTGCTGTTGAACAGCGCCGCGGGGAACGGCATCAGCAGCACGAGCACCAGCGCGAGCAGCGCCGATGCCAGCACAGCGCTCGGTGACCAGGGCAGCTGCTTCGCCGTCGCGACCCGCGTGCTGAGGATCGGACGGCTGTGCGCGTCGTACGCCGCGTCGTCCGCGCGCGTCGCGGCCGGCCCCGAGCCGGTGGACCCGGCGCCGACCGTGCTCGTCCCACCCGTAGTCCCCTCGGGGGTGTTGGCGCGGCGCGCCGCGAGCGACGACGGGCTGAGGCGTCCGGTGACGGTGCCGGTGAAGACCTCGTAACCGGTGACGTCGGTGTACTTGCCGTCGATGGTGGTGGGGCCGACGTACCCGAACAGCCCGGTCATGGTGCCCGACAGCACCGGGTCGTCCGGCGGCCCCGACACCGTGAACGTCAGCGTGTCCGTGCCGTCGGGGAGGAACTCCTCGACCAGGTACGCCGAGGCGTAGAACCACTTCCCCGTCACCGTGTACGTCGATCCCTCGACCGTCACGGGGCCCTCGAAGCTCCGCGAGCCGCCCGCCGCGCGCAGGCCGTCGAAGCGCACGACGAGCTCGGTCGGCTGGCCCTCCGCCTCCGGGAACTGGTACGACGAGCCGCACTGCTCGGTGCCGCACTCGATGTCGGCGTCCCGGCCGATCGGGTCGCCGACCCTCCGCGCCGATGTCGGCGTGAACGTCACCAGCCACGTCCCGTCGATCACCGCCGCCGGGTCCTGGGCCGCGGCGGGGGACGGCGCGGCGAGCACAGCGAGCACTGCGGCGAGACCGGCGAGAAGGGCGCGCATGGCGGACATGATCGCGTTCCGCGGTCCCGCCTGTAGCGTTTTCCGCGTGACCGACCTCCCGTTGACGGGCGAGCGAACGCTGCCCGGCATCGCCGCCGAGAACTACTGGTTCCGCCGGCACGAGGTCGCGTACCGCTGGCTCGCCCCCTGGTGCGCCGGCGCGGTCGTCGTCGATGCCGGCTGCGGCGAGGGGTACGGCGCCGCCGCCGTCCGCACCGTAGCCCAGGAGGTCGTCGCGCTCGACTACGCCGCCGACGTCCTCGCGCACGTCCGCGCCACCTACCCGCTGCTGCACCCCGTCCACTGCGACCTGCAGCGCCTGCCCGTCGGCGACGGCGCGGCGGAGGTCGTCGTGCACCTCCAGACCATCGAGCACCTGCACGACCAGCCGGGCTTCGTCGCGGAGTGCGCGCGCGTCCTGCGCCCGTCGGGGACGCTGGTCGTGAGCACGCCCAACAGGCTGACGTTCTCGCCGGGCCGCGAGACGCCGCTGAACCCGTTCCACACCCGCGAGCTCACCGCCGCCGAGCTGACCGAGCTGCTCTCGCCGCACTTCTCGGTCAGCAGGATGCTCGGCGTACGCCACGGCCGCCGCCTCGCCCGCTGGGAACGCCGCCACGGCTCCCTCGTCGATGCCCAGCTCGCGTCGTCGCCGGAGGGCTGGCCCGCGGGCGTACGACGCATCGTCGAGCGGGTCACGGCCGACGACTTCGAGATCGGCGCCGAGGACGTGGACACGAGCCTCGACCTCCTCGCCGTCGCGGTGCGCACGTGACCGGGACGCTCTGCCTCGTCCTGCACACGCACCTCCCCTGGCTCGCCCACGCGGGCGCGTGGCCGGTCGGCGAGGAGTGGCTGCACCAGGCGTGGGCGACGTCGTACGACCCGGTGGTCGAGGTCCTCGAACGCCTCGCCGCCGAGGGCCGCACCGGCCTCCTCACCCTCGGCGTCACGCCCGTCGTCAACGCGATGCTCGACGACCCGTACCTCCTCCGCCAGCACCACGTCTGGCTCGGCACGTGGCAGGCCCGCGCCGCCGGTCTCGCCGCGCGGCCAGGCATCCCAGGACACCTCAGGGACACAGCGCAGTACGAGTGGCGGCTCGCGGCGCACGCCCGCGAACGCTTCGAGACGCGCTGGCGGCACGGCGGCTCGCCGGTCCTGCGCGCGCTGGCGGACAGCGGTGTCGTGGAGCTGCTCGGGGGGCCGGCCACGCACCCGTTCCAGCCGCTGGTCGCGGACGACCGGCTCGTGGACGCGCAGCTCCACACGGGCCTGGACGACGCGGCGATACGCCTGGGGCGCAGGCCGCGCGGGATCTGGGCGCCGGAGTGCGGCTACCGGCCAGGCCTCGAGGAGCACTACGCGCGCCACGACGTCACGCACTTCCTCGCCGACGGCCCGACGCTGCTCGGGTCTGGGGCCTCGACGGACCGGGCGTACACCGTCGGCGACTCGGACGTCGTCGTGCTCGGCCGCGACCTCGACGTCACCTACCGGGTCTGGTCGCCGCGCTCGGGCTACCCGGGCGGGCGGTGGTACCGCGACTTCCACACGTTCGACCACGGCAGCGGCATCCGCCCGGCACGTGTCACGAGCACGCGGACCGAGCCGCACGACAAGCGGCCGTACGACCCCGCCGCCGCCCTCGCCGCCACGCGAGCCGACGCGGAGGACTTCGTGTCCGTCGTCGTCGAACGCCTCCGCGACGTCCCGCTGACGGTGGTGGCGTACGACACGGAGCTGTTCGGGCACTGGTGGCACGAGGGACCCGCCTGGCTGGAGCAGGTGCTGCGGCTGCTCCCCGAGGCGGGCGTACGGCTCGCGACGCTGGACCAGATCGAGCCCACCGGCCGTGTCGACCTGCAGGCCGGGTCGTGGGGGTCGGGCAAGGACTTCTCGGTGTGGGAGACCGACCTGCTGGACGAGTCGCGCGACGTGCAGCGGCGGCTGCTCGACGTCGTGGACAAGCGGGTACGCCGCGAGCGCGACGAGGCGCTGGACCAGCTCGCGCGGGAGGCGTTCCTCGTCATGTCGAGCGACTGGGCGTTCTGCGTGACCAAGGACACCGCCGCGGAGTACGCGCGCTCCCGGCACGCCGCGCACCGCGACCGCTTCTACGAGCTCGCGCACGCGATCGAGTCGGGCCGCGACGACGCGGCGCGCGCGATCACGCGGCGGCTGCGGGAGCACGACGGCCCGTTCGGCCACCTCGACGCGCGGAGCTTCTAGGCGGGCTCGCCGGCCCGCCGGTTTTCGTGATCTTGGCGACGTTTGTGTCCGCCGGGCAGCACAAACGTTGCCAAGATCACGAAAATCGGGGCGCTTCCCGCGGCAGCCGCACCCCCTACGCCGACTCCACCACTGACAGCCGCGTCTCGATGTTGCGCGGGAGCGTCACCGTCACGGTCGTCCCCACGCCGAGCGTGGACGCGACGTCGACGGAGCCGTGGTGGGCCTCGGCGAAGTGGCGTACGAGCGACAGCCCGATCCCGAGCCCGCCGTGCGCCCGCGTCATCGACCCGTCGGCCTGGAAGAACCTGTCGAACACGTGCGGGAGCACCGACTCCGCGATGCCGATGCCGTTGTCGGTGACGGACACCTCGACGGCGTCCGCGCCTGCCACGAGCCGCAGCGCGATCGGCGTCCCTGGGTCGGAGAACTTGGCGGCGTTGGAGAGCAGGTTCATGACGATCCGCTCGCACTTCGACGGGTCGGAGAACGTCACCACCGGCCCCTCGGGCACCTCCACCGAGACCTCGCGCAGCGTGTTGTCCGACGACGCGGCTGCCCAGCGCGGCAGCGCCTCCACCCAGTCGACCGGCTGGATCTCCAGACGCGTCTGGCCTGTCGCGGCGACGGTCTCCGCCAGCAGGCCCTCGATGAGCCCGGTGAGCTCCGCCGAACGCCGCCGCATCATGTCGATGATCCGGTCCTCCTGCTCCAGCGTCAGCCGGCCGCGGCCCGCATGCAGGGTGCGTGCCGCGAGCCCGAGCGAGGTGGCGGGCGTACGCAGCTCGTGGGAGACGTTGGCGAGGAACTCGTCCTTGCGGCGGTTCAGGTCGAGCAGGCCCGCGGCGACGGTGGCCTCGCGGCGGTACGCCCGCGCGTTGCCCAGCGCGAGGCCGAGCTGCTCGGCGACCTGGCGGACCCGGAACCGCTCGCTGTCGGGGAAGCCGCGGCGTTCGCGGTCGATGAGGTTGAGGGTGCCGATGACCTCGCCGTGGTAGCGGATCGGTACGCCGGCGAGGCACGACGCTCCCCACTCGACGACGACCTCCCGCTCCTCGCCGAGCAACGGCCCGAGGTCCTCGACGTACTGCGGCTCGCCGCTGCGCACGATCGCCGCGGACAGGCCAGGGCCGTCGGCGCGCATTCGCCTGCCCTCGTACTCGGCGACGACCGCGTCGGGCAGCCCGGCCATCGCCACGATGGTCAGCTCGTCGCCGTCGGCCAGGACGACGGACCCCGCGTCCCAGCCGGACACCGCGACGGCCGCCTCGACGCCGGCGCACGCGATCTCGGTGTCGGTGAGGTCCGCGGCGGCGGCCTCGAGGACGGTGTGCACGGCACGGTTGGCGCGCAACGACTCCCGCAGCGTGCCTGCGACCTCGCTGCCGAAGTAGCCGACGACGAGGAAGCCCACGGTCCGCGCGCCGAGCTCGCCCCATGACCCGCGGTCGCCGAGGGTGAGCACGACGTGCGCCACGACCGCGATCGCGACCGGCGTCGCGAACCTCGCCCACCCCGCGAAGAACACCGACCCGAACAGCACGCCCAGCACGAGCAGGATCTCGTCGAGCAGCAGCACCGTCTCGCTCGTCGAGGCGGGTGCGGCGATGGCGGCGGCGTAGCAGACGAGGACGACGAACACCGTCCTGCGCGACACCCGCGCCAGCAGGTTGCGCCGCGCGACCGCCCACGTCAGCAGCAGCGTGACGAGCAGCATCGCCGTCAGCGCGGCGGCCTCGCCCGCGTCGCGCGTGACGGCGACGCCGACGACGGCGTACGCCACCATGCACAGCGCCGCGAAGCGCGGGATCAGGCTCCGCATGCGGGCATCGGTGTACGGGTCCTCGAAGAGCGCCTCCGGCACGCGCGGGTCCCCGTTCATGCACCTATGGTTCCCCGGTTCGGCCCGTCATGCAGGCACCTGCGACGATTCGTTACCGATGAACGTCCTCATGCTGTCCTGGGAGTACCCGCCGCGGGTGGTCGGCGGGCTGGGCCGTCATGTCCATGCGCTGGCGACGTCCCTGGTCAGGCAGGGCCATGACGTGGTGGTCGTCACCCGCGACCATCCCGACGCGCCGGCCGACGCCGTCGTCGAGGGCGTACGCATCGTGCGCGTGACGGAGGACCCGCCGCTGGTGCCGTTCGAGGAGCTGCTGGCGTGGGTGATGGCGTTCAACCACTCGCTCACCCGGGCGGCGCTGCGCGTGCTCGACGGCTTCGACCCCGACGTCGTGCACGCGCACGACTGGCTCGTCGCGCACGCCGCGAAGACGCTCAAGGACCAGACCGGCGTGCCGCTCGTCGCGACCGTGCACGCCACCGAGGCGGGCCGGCACCAGGGCTGGCTGCCGGGGCCGGTCAACCGCGCGATCCACTCCGTCGAGTGGTGGCTCACGTACGAGGCGCGACGGGTGGTCGCGTGCAGCGCGTACATGCGCGACGAGGTCGTGCGCCTGTTCGCGCTGCCGCCCGACAAGGTCGACGTCGTGCCCAACGGCATCGACCTCGCGCACTGGCACGCCGACGCGGCCGCGGTGACGGAGCTACGACGCGAGCTCGCCCCCGGCGGCGCGCCCCTGCTCCTCTACGCCGGCCGGCTGGAGTACGAGAAGGGCGTCCAGACCGTCCTCCAGGCGCTGCCCCGGCTGCGCCGCAGACACCAGGGCGTACGCCTCGTCATCGCCGGCGTCGGCACGCACGAGGAGGAGCTGCGCGCGATGGCGCGGACGCTGCGCGTCGGCCGCGCGGTGGACTTCCTCGGCTTCCTCTCCCCCGACGACCTCGCGGTGCTCGCCGCGGCGGCCGACTGCGCGCTGGTGCCCTCGCTGTACGAGCCGTTCGGCATGGTCGCGCTCGAGTGCGCGGCGGCCGGCACGCCGCTCGTCGTGGCCGACACGGGCGGGCTGCGGGAGTTCGTGGCGCCGGGCGTGACGGGGCTGCGGTTCCCGCCCGGCAACCCCGCCGCCCTCGCCGACACCGTCACGCGGCTGCTCGGCGACCAGGTGCTCTCGCAGCGCCTGGTCCGCGACGCGCGCGAGCTGCTCGCCCGCGACTACACGTGGGACGCCATCGCCGACCGGACCGCGGGGACGTACGAGCGCGCCGTCCGCGAGGAGCGGGCGCTGCAGGCGGGTTTCGTCGCCGAGGCCAAGGTGCCGCTGCGCGTGCTGTACGAGCGCAGCAGGCTCCTGGAGACCGGCGACCCCGGCGCCTGACGTACGGGCACCGGGGTCGCGGGGACGGGCTTGCTCAGACGACGCGGACGTCGTTCGAGTAGTAGCACTGCGTGTCGTTGACCAGGCTGCAGTACGTCGAGCCGAGGTACGAGTAGCGCTCGACCCACAGCTCCGCGCGCGGGCTGAAGCGGGGGTCCGGGAGGCCGACGGTCAGGCGCACCGCGGAGCCGTCGGTCACGCCGAAGCAGATCGACGTGAGGCTGCCCCACCCGAGCTCCGTCACGAGCTCGACCGGGTCCTGGACCGTGAAGAAGTCCGGGCAGTTCGGGTCGGTGAGCGTCCAGCCGACCGTCGGGACGAGCGTGCCGCCGACACCGGCGCGGATGACGATGTCGCCGCGGCCGAGGTTCGAGGCGCCGTAGCAGATGTGGTACTCGTCACCGTAGGTCGTGACGTTCTTGAAGATCCACAGCTTGTAGTCGCCCTCGTTGGCGGTGAGGAGACGGGTCGAGGTCGCCTGCGGGCAGAACGTCGAGGGCTCGGCCGCGGCGGGCGCGACCGTGCCGGCGATCAGGGCGCCGGCGAGCAGCGTGGTGGCGGAAACGCCCGCGAGGGCGCGACGAAGGAACGACATGGGTAGGGGCTTCCTTTAGCGAGGGGGACGGGGGGCGAGGACGTTGACGCCGTCGTAGTACGAGCCGCACCGGTAGTAGAGCTCGTTGACGACGGCGCTGGTGTTGCAGAAGTAGCTGGTGAGCGACGTGCCGTTGTCGATCCAGAGCTCGGTGAACGGCGTGTACACCGTCGGGATGCCGAGCTGGATGCGCACCGCGCGGTTGTTGTCGACGCCGACGCAGAAGTCGTACGGGTTCGACGCGCTGAGCTCGGTGACGAGCTGGATCGGGTCCTGGAGGGTGAAGAAGTCAGGGCAGTTGGCGTCGTTGAGGACGTAGTCGAACGTCGGGGCCGGGTCGCCGCGGAACGCCGAGCGGATGACGAAGTCGCCGCCGGCGAGGGTCGCGGTCTTCCAGCAGACGTGGTACTCGTCGGCGCCGTAGGTCTGCGGCGTGGTCTTCTCGACCCAGAGCTTGAACTCGCCGTTCTGCGCGGTGAACAGGCGGGTCGACGTCGTGTGCGCGCAGGTGCCGGACGACTCGGCGGTCGCCGGCGCGGCGGCGAGGCCGCCGGCGAGCGCCGCGAGGACGGACGCACCCGCGAGGGTGCGGCGGAGCAGGGACATGCGGTGCCCTTTCTGGGGGGTGAGGGGAACGGCGCGCGTGCCTCGTGAGCGCGGCGGCCGCGTGGGGCGCAGGGGAGCCCCGGGCGAGGTCAGAGGATGCGGGCGGGGGTGTAGCCGCAGGGCGTCCAGCGGTCCGGCGCCCACGGCTGCGTCTGGTACTCGACGTACTCCTCGAGGCAGAAGGCGACGTCGATGAGCCCGCCGTTGCCGGCACGCCAGACCTGCGGGTCGGGGTCGTAGCCGAGGTCGCCGAACGTCACCGTCGTCGCGATGCCGTTGAGGCTGACGCAGACGCCGCCGCCCGTGACCGCGACCGACGCCTCGACGGGGTAGGTCACCGTGACGGCCGCCGACGGGCAGAGGCCGGTCGTGCGCGAGACCGTGGGCGGCGTGATCTGCCGCGCGGCGGTGTTGACCGAGACGAGGAGGCCGCCGGCGGTGGCGTCGACGACGCAGACGTTGAGCCGGCTGCCGGAGACGCCGTACGCGACCTGCAGGCCCGTCGTCGTGGTGACGAGCGCGGTGCGGCAGAACGGAGCGTCCTCCGCGGACGCGGCGGGTGCGGTCGCGAGCGCCATCGGCAGCGCGGCGAGCAGCACGGCAGAACGCCGGAACGGCGTACCGAACATGGTGGTCCACCCCTTGGGCCGGGAGGTCTGGGTGCTCCCGTGCGGAGGGAAAAGTACCGGTTCCGCCCGGTTTGGGAAAGGGTTACCGCGAAGTTACCCGCGAGTAGCCTCTGGTCACAGCACGCGGCGCGGGTACATGACGCACTCGACCCAGGCGTCGTACTCCGGCTCGCGCAGGTGCCACGCCACGAACTCGCGGGCGCAGAACGCCTGGTCGATCCACCCGCCGGTGCCCGTCCGCCACACCTGGAGGTCCGGGTCGTAGCCGGGCCCGGCGAACGTCACCGTCGTCGCGATGCCGTTGAGGCCGACGCAGACGCTGGTGCCGGTGACCGCGACCGACACCTCGACCGGCTCCGTCGTCGCGACGAGCGGGTCCGCGCAGGCGCCGGGCGCGCGGCTGACCGCCGGCAGGGCGGTGCCGCTGCTCTCGTTGCTCGCCGACACGACGAGCCCGCCGAGGCCGCGCTCGTCGAGGCACACGAGCAGCCGGTCCCCCTGGGTCACGACGGTGACGGTCACGCCGGCGACCTGGACGGGGACGCCGGCGTCGCACGACGGCAGCGTGTCCGCGGCGGCGGGGCCGGCGAGGGCGGCGGTGAGGGGCAGCGCGAGGAGCGCGGCGAGGGACGTACGCCACATGGCAGGGTCTCCTTCTCGCGACAGGCAGGGGCAGTCGCGGAGCGGGAGGGTAGCGCGTTCAGCGGCGGGGGCGCGCCTTCGCGGCGGCGACCTCGCCGGCGGCCTCGGCGACCTTGCGCGCGATGTCCGCGTGCGCCTGCCGCTTCTCGGCCGCGGCGACGTAGTCGTCCATCCGGTTCCGTACGACGCGCGCGGGCACGCCGACGGCCACGGAGTACGGCGGGACGTCCTTGTTGACGAGGCAGTGGCTCGCGATCACCGAGCCGTGCCCGACGTGGACGCCACGCAGGATCGTCGCCTTCTCGCCGATCCACACGTCGCGGCCGATGCGTACCGGCGACTTCACGATGCCCTGGTCCTTGATGGGGACGTTGACGTCGTCGAACACGTGGTCGAAGTCGCAGATGTAGACCCAGTCGGCCGCCAGCGCCGCCTCGCCGAACTCGATGTCGAGGTAGCAGTTGACGGTGTTGTCCTTGCCGAACACGCACTTGTCGCCGATGCGGAGGTTGCCCTCGTGGCAGCGGATCGCGTTGCCGTTGCCGATGTGCACCCACCTGCCGACGACGAGCCGCCCGAACCCCTTGCGCGCGTACAGCTCGACGTTCTTGCCGAAGAAGACGAACCCCTCGGTGACGACGTGCCTGTTGCGCAGCCGCCAGGTGAAGAAGCGCCAGTAGCGGACGAGGTACCACGGCGTCCATGCCCGGTGGCGTACGACCCAGCGCAGGCTCGCCCACGTCAGGTACCGCGCCTGGCGGGGGTCTCGGCTCATCTCAGGGCCCCCGCGGCGGCGCGAGCGGAGGGAGCGGCGTCGTGGGGTGAGCTCACGCAAAGAACGCTAGCCGACTACCCGCGCGCGTACCGCTCCACGTGGTGACGGACGAACGCCGCCTCCAGCGCCGACCACTCGCCGCTTCCTGTCAGCCCCGCGGGGCTCATGACCGTGCAGGGCCCGGGGTCGGCGGCGGGCGCCGCCTCCGCGCAGTTGGAGTGCTCGTGGTGCGCGCCGAGCAGGTGGCCGATCTCGTGCGCGGCGATGTGCCCCATCCGTACGCCGCCGTTGCCGGGCACGGACACGCCCTGCGCGGTGTAGTTGACCTGTCCGATCGCGAACGCCCGCTCCGGGTACCGCACGCCACCGAGGCAGTCGGCGTACCCGCCGGCGAAGTAGTCGGAGGCGACGTAGACGACGTCCGCGCCGGCCGGGCGTTCGCCGCCGAACCGCTTCTTCGCAGCCGCGAGCAGGCCGTCGCGGTCACCGTCCTCGGGCAGGTTCACGGCGACGTACCGCAGGCGCACCCCGATGTTCAGCGCGCGGAAGTCGTCGACGATGACGGCGCTCTCCCTGCGCACCTGGGGCAGCAGGTCGGGTGTCGTGACGATCGTGACCCCGAGCTTCAACGGCTTCGTGAGGTCGGCGGGCACCGGAGGTACCACCTCGGGCTCGAACTGTGAGCAGTCCTCCTCGCGGTCCCAGCCGGCGCCGCCGAGGCGGATGCGCGCGCGGTACGACCACTCCTCGGTCGCGAACCCAGGGCTGGAGACGCCGAGGACGTAACGCACGACACCGGACGACGGCTGGCGGAACGTCACGCTGCCGTCGTCGGCCGGCTGCTGCGCATGGCCGTCCACCCGCGTGAACGAGTCGCCGCTCTCGGACACGCTCCGCCCGTCGGCGGAGCGCACGAGCAGCCGCGACCCCGACATCCACTGCTCGACGCGGACCGTGACCCACGCCCCTGCCTTGGCGTCCACCGCGAACGCGTGCTCGTCGCAGCCGGTGCTGGCGCGGCTGCCGCAGCCCGCGACGTCGGGCTGCGAGACCGAGCCCCGGATGACGACCTCGCGGCGACCGCGGACGACCGGCGTGGCGTCGGCCGCCGCGGGCAGGGTGGCGACAAGAACGGCCAGGGCGGACGTGAGGAGCGGAAGGCTGCGCATGGGGGTGAAGAGCCGGTTTGCGCCGCCTCGGTTCGCTACGGCTTCGTCCCCGTGACGAGCGCGTTGTAGAAGAACGCCTTCGGCACGACGCGGCGCAGCAGCGTCTCGTCGAGCCAGGTCAGCCGCCGCCACGTGTCGTAGGCGAAGAACTTCCAGCGCGTGCCCAGCCGGTCGGGGTTGACGGCGTACTCGACGGTACGGATCGGCCACCCCGCCCACGCGGCGGTCAGCTCCTCGGCGTCGCTGCGTACGTCGCACGCGCCGGCCGCCACCGCGAGCCGCGCGAGGTCGGCCGGGTGGAACGTGTGCAGGTCGACCTGCGACTCCAGCGCGGCCGCGTCGGACGAGGCCTCGAGCTCGTCCTTCGGCCTGCTCCAGCCGTTCCGGACGACAGGCAGGTGGCTCAGCCGCGTGGCCGCGATCCAGGCCGCGTGCGACAGCTTCCGCGCGACGAGGTCGCCGTACGTCGTCGGCTCCCCCGCGAACACGAACCGCCCGCCCGGCTTCAGCACCCGCACGACCTCGCGCAGCGCCAGCTCGACGTCGGGGATGTGGTGGAGGACGGCGTGCCCGACGACGAGGTCGAACGTGCCGTCGTCGTACGGCAGCGTCTCCGCGTCCGCCACCTTGCCGTGGACGGTGAGCCCCAGCTCCTTCGCGTTGCGCTCCGCGACGCCGACCATGCCGGACGAGATGTCGGTGACGTGCGCCTCGCCGATGACGCCGGCGAGCATCAGGTTGAGCGTGAAGAAGCCCGTGCCGCAGCCGACTTCGAGGACCTTGGCGTACGGCCAGCCGTCGGTCCCCGCCATCCGCGCGAAGCGGCCGCGGGCGTAGTCGACGCACCGCTCGTCGTACGAGATCGACCACTTGTCGTCGTACTGCTCGGCCTCGTAGTCGTGGTAGACGACGTTGGCTGTCTTGGCGTCCATCGCGTCAGCGCCCCACGAACTCCGCCTTGCCAGGACCGTTGGCGACGAACGACTCCATGCCGATCGTCTTGTCCTCCGTCGCGAACAGCCCCGCGAACAGCTTCCGCTCGATCTTCAGCCCGCCGTCGAGGTCCACGTCGAGGCCCTCGTCGATCGCCTCCTTGGCGGCGCGGAGGGCGTACATCGGCCCCTTCGCGTAGCGGCTCACCAGCTCGACCGCGGCGCCGTAGACGTCGTCGGGCGCGACGACGCGGTCGACGAGGCCGATGTGCAGCGCCTCGTGCGCATCGACGAAGCGGCCGCTGAAGACGAGGTCCTTCGCCCTGGCAGGGCCGACCAGCCGCGGCAGCCGCTGGGTGCCGCCGGCGCCGGGGATGATGCCGAGCAGGATCTCCGGCTGGCCGAGCTTCGCGTTGTCGCCGGCCACGCGGAAGTCGGCCGTCAGCGCCAGCTCGCAGCCGCCACCGAGGGCGTAGCCGGTGACCGCCGCGACGACCGGCTTCGGGATGCGCGCGACCGCCGTGAAGCAGTCCTGCAGCGCACCCGCGCGCTTGACCATGTCGACGTACGCCATCCCGGCCATCTCCTTGATGTCCGCGCCCGCCGCGAACACCTTGGGGCCGCCGTACAGCACGACCGCGCGGACGTCGTCGCGGTCGGTCGCCTCCGCGGCGGCGGCGCGCAGCTCGTCCTGGACCTGGACGTTGAGGGCGTTCATCGGGGGGCGGTCGAGGCGGATCGTGCCGATGCCGTCGGCGACTTCGAGGCGTACGAATTCCATGCGGCGCAGCCTAGTTCAGTGTCTGCGGTCGGCTTCGACGAGGGCGTCGGCGATGGCTGCGAGGTCCCGCTTGAAGCGCGGGACGGGGACGACGATCACCTCGTACGGCGCCTCCAGCGGCACCGTCGAGACGATGCGGACGAGGCCGCTGTCCTCTGCCGCGGCGAGCAGGTCGGCGACCCGCTTGCGCCCCGCGAGGTGGATGACGGTGTGCGCCTCCTCGAGTACGGCGCCGAGGCGTTCGGCGTCGCCCCAGTCGGCGAGCGCGGTCGGGACGCCGAGGTCGCCGGCCGGCTTGTCGACCACGGCGCGTACCTCCGCGCCCTCCGCGCGCAGCCGCGCGACGACGAGGCGGCCCAGCGGAGTCTCTGCGGCGGTCACGACGACGGGCATGAGCCGATAGCGTGGCACACGTGGGTCTGCGCGCCGTGCCGCGAACGGAGTGGCACACGACGACGGTCGCCGGCGCGCGCACGCGCTGGTTCGACGCCGGCGAGGGCGAGCCGCTGGTGTTCCTGCACGGCTGGGGGATGACGCCGCGCGTCTACGCCCGCGCCGTCACGCCGCTCTGCCGGGCCGGCATCCGCGTCATCGCGCCCGCGCTGCCGGGCTTCGGCGGCACCACGGCGCCGCCCCTGCGCCGCGTCTCTCTCGACGAGTACGCCGACCGCGTCGCGGCGTTCCTCGACGCGCTGGCACTGGAGTCGCCGGCGTTCGTCATGGGCCACTCCCTCGGGGGCGGGGTCGCCATCAGGCTCGCCACGCGCCGGCCCGATCTCGTGCGCTCGCTGACGCTCGTCAACAGCGTGGGCGGCGCGCCCGGGCGGCGTACCGGCATGACCGCGCGGCCCTGGTGGCAATGGGCGATTGGCGCGATCGGGGAGGCCGACCCGCGGACGATGTTCGACACCGGTCCGCGGGGCGCGTTCGACGTCGTGCGCGGGGTCGTCCGCGACTTCGTGCCCAACCTCGCGCGCGCTCCCCTGACGTCGGCGCTGTCGGCGTACGTCGCGCTCTCCGCCGACCTCGCCGACGACGCGCAGCTCCTGGTCGACGACGGGCTGCCCGTGCTGTTCGTGTGGGGCGACCGCGACCGGCTCATCACGCCGGGGGCGTTCGCCGAGATCGCCAACGAGATGACGCCCGAGGTCGTCGAGGGCCGCCACGGCTGGCTGCTCACGGCGCCCGACGAGTTCGCCCAGCTGCTGCACAACGCGCTCGTGGTCCACGCGATGCTCGAACGCTCCCGCCGTGGCCAGCGGCCGCGCGCGGCGTTCGACGCGTCGTTGTTCCCCTCCGAACGCCGCCGCCGCGCGCGCCGTGGCGACACAGGGACGAGGGCGCAGTCATGAGCTTTCCTTCGCGGACGTGGCCGGGCCACCCGATGCCGCTCGGCGCCACGTGGGACGGCGAGGGCGTGAACTTCGCGGTGTTCTCGCAGGGTGCCGAGGCGGTCGACGTCTGCCTCTTCGACGCGGACGGCGCGGAGCACCGCATCCCGCTCGAGGAGACGACGAACAAGGTCTGGCACGGCTACGTGAGTGGTCTGCGGCCTGGCCAGCGGTACGGCTTCCGCGCGGACGGCCCGTTCGACCCCTCGGTCGGCGCGCGGTGGAACGCCTCCAAGCTGCTGCTCGACCCGTACGCCAAGGCGGTCTCGGGGTCGCTGACGCTCGACGACGCGATCTTCGGCTACCCGCAGGGGCGCGACGACCTCGTGCAGGACCACCGCGACTCGGCGCCGTACGTCCCGCGGTCGGTCGTCGTGCACGACACGTTCCCGTGGGGCGACGACCCGCGGCCGCAGACGCCGTGGGCCGACACCGTCATCTACGAGCTGCACGTGCGCGGGTTCACGATGCGCCACCCGGACATCGAGCCTGCTCTGCGCGGGACGTACGCCGGACTGGCGCACCCAGCGGCGCTCGCGCACCTGACGTCACTCGGCGTCACGGCGGTCGAGCTGATGCCCGTGCACCACTTCGTTCCCGAGCCGTTCCTGCTGCGCCGCGGCCTCACGAACTACTGGGGCTACAACACGCTCGGGTACTTCGCGCCGCACGCGGCGTACGCGTCGTCGGGCGACGGCGGCGAGCAGGTCGGCGAGTTCAAGGCGATGGTGCGCGCGCTGCACGCCGCCGGCATCGAGGTGATCCTCGACGTCGTCTACAACCACACCGCCGAGGGCGACGAGACCGGGCCGACGCTGTGCTTCCGCGGCATCGACAACCCGTCGTACTACAAGCTCGTCGACGGCCGGCGCTACGCCAACTACACCGGCACGGGCAACACGTTCGACGCGCGCGACCCCCACGTGCTGCAGCTCATCATGGACTCGCTGCGGTACTGGGTGACCGAGATGCACGTCGACGGCTTCCGCTTCGACCTCGCGTCGTCGCTGGCGCGGTCCTTCCACGCGGTGGACAGGCTGGCGGCGTTCTTCGACCTCGTGCAGCAGGACCCCGTCGTGTCCGCGGTCAAGCTCATCGCGGAGCCGTGGGACCTCGGCGAGGGCGGGTACAACATCGGCCAGTTCCCGCCGCTGTGGACCGAGTGGAACGCGAAGTACCGCGACTCCGTACGCGACTTCTGGCGCGGCGCCGCTCCCCCGCTGTCCGAGCTCGGCTACCGGCTCTCCGGCTCGTCCGACCTGTACCAGGACGACGGCCGGCACCCGTACGCGAGCATCAACTTCGTCACCGCGCACGACGGCTTCACGCTGCGCGACCTGGTGTCGTACGAGTCAAAGCACAATCTGGCGAACGGCGAGGACGGCCTCGACGGCACGTCCGACAACCGGTCCGCGAACTACGGCGTGGAGGGCGTTACCGCTGATCCGGCCGTGGTGTCGGTCCGGCAGCGCCAGCTGCGCAACTTCCTGACGACGCTGCTGCTGTCGTCGGGCGTGCCGATGATCGTGGCGGGCGACGAGCTGGGGCGTACGCAGGGCGGCAACAACAACCCGTACTGCCAGGACAACGAGACCTCCTGGGTCTCCTGGGACCTGGAGCCGTGGCAGGAGGAGCTGCTGGGCTTTGCGCGGCGGGTCATCGCCCTGCGGCGGGCACACCCGGTCTTCCGGCGGCGCGCGTTCTTCACGGGGCGGACGTTGCACGGCGCGGGGGTGAAGGACCTCGGCTGGTTCGCGCCGTCCGGCGAGGAGCTGACCGACTCCGACTGGGAGCGGCCCGGCGTGACGCTGGGGATGTTCCTCGACGGCGAGGAGATCCACACGCGCGGCCCCCGCGGCGACCGCATCGTCGACGAGTCGTTCCTCGTCATCCTCCACGCGGGCGCGTCACCGGTCGGCTTCACGCTGCCTGGGATCCCCTGGGCCAAGTCGTACGAGGTCCTGCTGGACACGGGCTCCGAATACGAGCCGGGGGCGTACCAACCCCACGCCGGCACGACGCTGGACGTGACCGCCAGATCCGTGGTCCTCCTGAAGGCCCGCCGCTAGGACCCTCCGCAACCGGGTTGCGGCTCGTGCGGCGAAAAAGCGCAAAACGCACCCCGATTGGGTTCCAGCACGAGTTGTCCACAGGGCGCTCGGCAGGGGTGGACCACATTCGGCGACCATCTACGGATGCCGAGCACGTCCGTCACCACCGCAGCCCGCAACGCCGGGCTGGCGACGGTGCGCGACCTCGGCGCGTCCGGTGTCTCACGTCGCGCCGTGGCGATGCGCCTCCGTACGGGTGTGTGGTGGCAGCCGCTGCCGCGCGTCGTCGCGCTGGCCGCGAGCCGTTCGCTGACGACGGAGCAGCGCCGCCTCGCGGCGCTCCTTTGGCTGCCAGGCTGTGCGCTCCTGTCGCACGGCGATGCCGCCGACCTCTGGGAGCTCCGACGCCCGGCCGGCGACGACACGGTCCACGTCACGGTGGACCGCCGGCACACCCCACGGCGGCAGCCCGCGTACTACGTCCACCGCGTCGAGTCGGTGAGCGAGGCCGACCGCGCCGTTCGCGCCGGTCTGCCCGTCACCGCGCTCGACCGGACGGTCGTCGACCTGCACGACGTGCTGACCTCCGCGGCGGACCGGCGGGCGCTGGTCGCGCATGTCTTCCAGACGCGGCGTACGACCGCCGCTCGCCTGCTCGGCGTCGTCGCGCGCGTCCCCAAGCTGCACCACCGCGACGAGCTGCTGCAGAGCATCGAGCTGGCCTCGGGCGGCGCGCACAGCGTCGGCGAGGCGGAGGCCGTGGAGTGGCTCGTGTCGGCGGGGTTCCCCGCGCCCGAGCGACAGTTCCCCGTTTTCGTTGGCGGCCGGCTTCGCTACCTCGACACCGCGGACCCGGTGCTACGGATCGCGTACGAGGTCGACGGGCTGCACCACGGCGACCTCGCCCAGCGCGACGCCGACAACGACCGCGACCTGGCGCTCGCCGCGGAGGGGTGGGAGACCGTACGGCTGACGACGTTCCGGATCCGCCGCGACCCCGAACAGCTCCACCGCGCCATCAGGCTGCTGCGCGCGCAACGGCAGCGGCTGGCCGACGCCGGCCTGCTCGTGCCCGCGCACCGCGCCGGCGCCGCGTGACGTACCCCTTCGGGGTGCGTTTTGCGCTTTTTCCCCGCACGAGCCGCAACCCGGTTGCGGAGGGCTACGCCGAGGTGATGAGGCCGAGCTCAGCCGGCGACGCCAGGGACTCGTGGCGCGGGAGGACGCGGACGGTGTAGCCGAAGGCTCCGGTACGGCTCAGCGGCACGTCGCCCTCGTACGCCCACTGGCTGTCTCCGGTCTGCTCGGTGCAGCCGAGCGTCAGGTGGGAGGCGTCGGTGATCTCGTCGTTGTCGGAGACCCGGCCGTACGCCGCCTCCACCGACACGTCGTCGGGCGAGAGACCGCCCAACGACACCAGAGCGCGCAGGTGCACGACCGACCCGATCTCCGGGGTGTCGCCGTGCCCGGACGACTCGACGTGCGAGACGACGACGTGCGGCCACGCCTTCGCGATCCGCAGCCGCCACTCCGCCAGCGCCCGCGCCGCCGCGTACCCCTCAGCCGACAGCGCCGCAGCCGACTCGGACGCGGGCCGGTACAAGAGATTCACGTAGTCGCGCAGCATCCGCGACGCCAGCACCTCGGGACCCAGCGACCCGAGCGTGTGCCGCACCATCTCGGTCCACCGCCGCGGAACCCCGCGCACCCGGTCGTAGAACTTC
Organism: Frankiaceae bacterium; assembly: GCA_035556555.1. Taxonomy (GTDB): domain Bacteria; phylum Actinomycetota; class Actinomycetes; order BP-191; family BP-191; genus BP-191. Next base: position 88,365 of record DATMES010000021.1, on the reverse strand, counting down.
GGCAGCACCGCCGACTCGAGCAGGTCGTAGATCGCCGCGGCCTCGAGGTCGTCGCGCCGGTCGGGGTCGACGACACCGTCGGCGGACGGGATCGCCCAGCCGTTCTCGCCGTCGAACAGCTCGTCCCACCAGCCGTCGCGGATCGACAGGTTGAGGCCGCCGTTCAGCGCCGACTTCATGCCCGACGTCCCGCACGCCTCCAGGGGCCGCAACGGGTTGTTGAGCCACACGTCGCACCCGGGCAGCAGCACCTTCGCCATGCCGATGTCGTAGTCGGGCAGGAACACGATGCGGTGCCGTACGTCGGCCGCGTCGGCGAAGCGCACGATCTCCTGCACGAGCGCCTTCCCGCCGTCGTCGGCGGGGTGCGCCTTGCCCGCCACGACGAGCTGCATGGGCCGCTCGGGGTCGAGCAGCAAGGAACGCAGCCGTGACGGGTCACGCAGCATCAACGTCAGCCGCTTGTACGACGGCACGCGGCGCGCGAACCCGATCGTCAGCACGTCCGGGTCGAGGATCTCGTCGGTCCACGCGAGCTCGGCCGGGGACGCGCCGCGCAGCAGCCACGACGCGCGGACACGGCGCCGTACGTCCTCCACGAGCCGCCGCCGCAACGCGGACCGCACCGACCAGATGTCCTCGTCGGACACCTTCGCGATGTCCTGCCAGCCCTTGGCGTCCTCGGTGAGCGAGGGGATCTCGCGCGACGCCATCTCCATGACCTCGCGCGCGACCCACGTCGGCGCGTGCACGCCGTTGGTGACCGACGCGATCGGCACCTCGGACGGCTCGAACCCTGGCCACAGCCCCGCGAACATCCCCCGCGATACGACGCCGTGCAGTTTGGAGACGCCGTTGGCGCGCTGCGCGAGCCGCAGGCCCATGACCGCCATGTTGAAGACCGAGCCGTCGCCCTCCGGCTCCGCGCCGAGCGCGAGGATCCGCTCGACCGGCACGCCGTGACAGGCGTTGTCGCCGCCGAAGTACGTCTCGATGAGATCGGCAGGAAACCTGTCTATACCAGCGGGTACGGGCGTGTGCGTCGTGAAGACGGTGCCCGCGCGGACGGTCTCCAGCGCGGAGTCCCAGTCGAGCCCGTGCTCCTCGACGAGGACGCGGATGCGTTCGAGGCCGAGGAAGCCGGCGTGCCCCTCGTTGGTGTGGAACACCTCCGGCTCGTGCCCGCACGCCCGCAGCGCGCGGACGCCGCCGATCCCCAGCAGCATCTCCTGGAGCAGCCGGTGGTCGGTGCCGCCGCCGTAGAGGCGGTCGGTCACCTCGCGCTCGGGCGGCGCGTTCTCCTCGACGTCGGAGTCGAGCAGCAGCAACGGCACCCGGCCGACCTGCGCGCGCCACACCTGCGCCTTCAACGTCGCGCCGGCCGGCAGCCCGACCTCGATGCGCAGCGGCGACCCGTCGGCCGCCGTCACGCGGTGCAGCGGGAGGCCGTGCGGGTCCAGCGCCGGGTAGTGCTCGAGCTGCCAGCCGTCGGCCGAGAGCGACTGGCGGAAGTAGCCGGTGCGGTACAGCAGGCCCACGCCGACGATCGGCACGCCGAGGTCGCTGGCGGTCTTGAGGTGGTCGCCGGCGAGGATGCCGAGGCCGCCGGAGTACTGCGGCAGGACCTCGGTGATGCCGTACTCCGGAGAGAAGTAGCCGATGGACGACGGCACACCGGAGAGCGACTGGTACCAGCGCGGGGCGTTGAGGTACTCCTGCAGGTCGTCGTACGCGTCGCCGAGCCGCCGCAGGAACTTCTTGTCCGCGGCGAGCGAGGCGAGGCGGTCGCGCGGCACCGAGGCGAGCAGCCGTACGGGGTCCTGCCCGACCTCCTCCCACACGTCCGGCTCGACCGACTCGAAGAGGTCCAGGGAGTCGGTGTGCCACGACCAGCGGAGGTTCATGACCAGCTCGCCCAGCGGGGCGAGCGGCTCGGGGAGGGACGCTCGTACGGTCAGTCGGCGCAGCGCCTTCATTCCGGGGCCCCCGCGGCGGCGCGAGCGTAGCGAGCGGCGTCGTGGGGTGTTCTCATGCCGTCGGACACTAGCGCCGGATGCGCGGGCGCGGGGTGAGACTGCGCGGCCGACACCTTCACCCGTGGTTTACGCCCAACCCTCAGGGCTAGGTTCACCCTCGTGATCGGTCGCATCGTCATCACCGACGTCAGCCCGCGCGTCTCGTGCGGGGAGTTCCCCGCGCGCGCCGTCGTGGGGGAACGCCTCCGGGTCGAGGCCACGATCTTCCGCGAAGGGCACGGCGCCATCGGCGCGGCGATCCTGCTGCGCGCGCCGGGCAGCGACAAGGGCGGTGGCCGCGCCAAGCGCCTTCCGCTGACGCACCTGGGCCACGACCGCTTCGCCGGCGAGGTGGTGCCGGACGCGCAGGGCCGCTGGACGTACACGATCGAGGCCTGGGCCGACCCGTGGGCGGTCTGGCGGTATGCCGTGCCCATCAAGCTCGACGCCGGCCAGGACGTCGAGGTCGAGCTCGAGGAGGGCGCCCGCCTGCTCGAACGCGCCCGCGACGAGGTGCCGAAGGGCGTCCGCGGCACGGGTGCCCGCAACGCGCTCACCAAGGCGATCGACACCCTCCGCGACGCCGACCTGTCGCAGGCCGAGCGGCTGAACGCCGCCGTCGAGCGCATCGTCCTCGACGTCGTCGAGCGCTACCCCGTCCGCGACCTCGTGACGACCGGCGAGCGCAACGCCGTCTGGGTCGACCGCCAGCGCGCGCTGTACGGCGCCTGGTACGAGTTCTTCCCCCGGTCGGAGGGCGCGACGGAGACGAAGAGCGGGACGTTCAAGACGGCCATGGAACGCCTCCCCGCCATCGCCGAGATGGGCTTCGACGTCGTCTACCTGCCGCCGATCCACCCCATCGGCGAGACGTTCCGCAAGGGCCCCAACAACACGCTCACGCCCGGCCCCGACGACCCTGGCAGCCCGTGGGCGATCGGCTCCGCGGCAGGCGGGCACGACGCCGTACACCCCGACCTCGGGACCATCGAGGACTTCGACGCGTTCGTGTCGCGAGCCGCCGACCTCGGTCTCGAGATCGCGCTCGACCTCGCGCTCCAGTGCTCCCCCGACCACCCCTGGGTCAGCAAGCACCCGGAGTGGTTCACGACCAAGGCGGACGGCTCCATCGCGTACGCCGAGAACCCGCCGAAGAAGTACCAGGACATCTACCCCCTCGACTTCGACAACGACATGCGCGGGCTGTCCAGCGAGGTACGCCGTGTCGTCCAGCACTGGATCGACCACGGCGTGAAGATCTTCCGCGTCGACAACCCGCACACGAAGCCGCTGATGTTCTGGGAGTGGCTGATCTGGGACGTCAAGACGGCGCACCCCGACGTCATCTTCCTGGCGGAGGCGTTCACCCGGCCGCCGATGATGCACAAGCTCGCGCAGCTCGGCTTCACGCAGTCGTACACGTACTTCACCTGGCGCAACGCGAAGTGGGAGCTCGAGGAGTACCTGCGCGAGCTGTCCGGCCCCGCCGCCGACTACATGCGCCCCAACTTCTTCGTCAACACCCCCGACATCCTCCACGCGTACCTGCAGTACGGCGGCGAGGCGGCGTTCAAGGTCCGCGCGGTCCTCGCGGCGCTCATGTCGCCGTCGTGGGGCGTCTACTCGGGCTACGAGCTCCTGGAGGGCACCGCGGTCCGCGAGGGGTCCGAGGAGTACCTCGACTCGGAGAAGTACCAGTACAAGCCGCGTGACTGGTCGCAGCCGTCGCTGGCGCCGTACCTGCTGATGCTGAACGAGTTCAGGCGAGTGCATCCGGCGACGCACTGGCTGCGCAACATCGTGTTCCACCAGGCCGACAACGACGCGATCATCGCGTTCAGCAAGCGCGACGGCGACGACGTCGTGCTCGTCGTCGCCAACCTGGACCCGACGTCCGTACGCGACTCCACCGTGCACCTCGACATGCCGGCGCTCGGGCTCGACTGGGGCGACACGTTCCACGTCGAGGACGCGGTGAGCGGCGAGACGTACACGTGGCACGGCCCCGCCAACTACGTCCGCCTCGACCCGTTCGCCGAGCCCGCGCACGTCTTCACGGTCCGCCGCGCCCATGGCTGACCCGCTCTGGTACAAGCGCGCGGTCTTCTACGAGGTCCTGATCCGCGGCTTCTACGACTCCAACGGCGACGGCACCGGCGACATCCGCGGCCTCACCGAGAAGCTCGACTACCTCAAGTGGCTCGGCGTCGACTGCCTCTGGCTGCTGCCGATCTACGAGTCCCCGCTGCGCGACGGCGGCTACGACATCAGCGACTTCCTCAAGGTGCTGCCGGAGTTCGGCGACCTCGGTGACTTCGTGCAGCTCGTCGACGCCGCGCACGAGCGCGGCATGCGCGTCATCGCCGACCTCGTCATGAACCACACGTCGGACCAGCACCCGTGGTTCCAGGCGTCGCGGTCGGACCCGGACGGCTTCTACGGGGACTGGTACGTCTGGCGCAACGACGACACCGAGTACCCCGACGCGCGCATCATCTTCGTCGACACCGAGAAGTCGAACTGGTCGTACGACCCGGTACGCCAGCAGTACTACTGGCACCGCTTCTTCAGCCACCAGCCCGACCTCAACTACGAGAACCCCGCCGTCCAGGACGCGATGATCGAGGTGCTGCGCTTCTGGCTGGACCTCGGCATCGACGGCTTCCGGCTCGACGCCGTTCCCTATCTGTACGAGGCCGAGGGCACCAACGGCGAGAACCTCCCCGCGACGCACGAGTACCTCAAGCGCGTCCGCAAGGAGGTCGACGAGGGGTTCGAGGACCGCGTCCTGCTCGCCGAGGCCAACCAGTGGCCGAGCGACGTCGTCGAGTACTTCGGCGACGGCGACGAGTGCCACATGGCGTTCCACTTCCCGCTGATGCCGCGCATCTTCATGGCCGCGCGACGGGAGCAGCGTTACCCGATCTCGGAGATCCTCGCGCAGACGCCGGCGATCCCGGACAACTGCCAGTGGGGCATCTTCCTGCGCAACCACGACGAGCTCACGTTGGAGATGGTCACCGACGAAGAGCGCGACTACATGTACTCGGAGTACGCCAAGGACCCGCGGATGAAGGCGAACATCGGCATCCGCCGCCGCCTCGCCCCGCTGCTCGACAACTCGCGCGACCTGCTGGAGCTGTTCACGACGCTGCTGCTCTCGCTGCCAGGCTCGCCGGTCCTCTACTACGGCGACGAGATCGGCATGGGCGACAACATCTACCTCGGTGACCGCGACGGCGTCCGTACGCCGATGCAGTGGACCGGCGACCGTAACGGCGGCTTCTCCAAGGCCGACCCCGCGCGGCTGTACCTGCCGACGCTGCTCGACCCCGTCTACGGCCACCAGGCGCTCAACGTCGAGGGCGCGACCCGCAGCTCGACGTCGCTGCTCTGGTGGACCAAGCGGATGATCGAGGTCCGCAAGCAGTACCCGGTGTTCGGCCTGGGGTCGTTCGAGGAGCTCGACGCCAGCAACCCGTCGGTGTTCGCGTTCCTGCGCAGCGACGGGGAGCACACCGTGCTCTGCGTCAACAATCTTTCGCGGTTCCCGCAACCGGTCGAGCTCGACCTGCGTCGATTCGAGGGGTGCTCCCCTGTCGAGGTCGTCGGCCGGGTGCACTTCCCGCGGATCGGCGAGCTGCCGTACCTGCTCACGCTCGCGGGCCACGGGTCGTACTGGTTCGAGCTGATCGACGAGGACAGATGACGGGGACTCTCGAGAACGTGCTGGCCGAGTGGCTGCCGAGGCAGCGCTGGTACGCCGACAAGGGGCGCGCGTTGCCCACCGTGAAGGCCGAGGTCGTCGCGACGCTGGTCGACGGCGACCCGCGGCTCGACCTGTACGTCGTGCACGCGCACGACGACCGCTACCAGGTGCCGCTGTCGTTCCGCCGCGAGCCGTCGGAGCCGCACGCGTTCGCGCTGCTCGGGGAGGTCGAGGGCGAGTTCGTGTACGACGCCCCGTCCGACTCCGACGTCAACGGCGCGTGGCTGCGCCTCATGGCCGAGGACGCCGACGTGGACGGCTGCGTCTTCCGCGGCTCGGTGACCGAGTCGGGGCTGCACGCCCGCCCGCTCGGCGTCGAGCAGAGCAACACGTCGATCGTCTACGGCGACGCGTACTTCCTGAAGATCTACCGCCGGCTCACCGACTCCCCCAACCCCGACCTCGAGGTCGCGCGGGCGCTCGGCGAGGTCGGCTCGACGGCGATCGCGCCGGCCATCGGCTGGGCCGAGGGCGCGGGCTCGACGCTCGCGCTGCTGCAGCCGTTCGTGCGCAACGCCACCGACGGCTGGGCGCTCGCGCTGACGAGCGTCCGCGACCTCTACGCCGAGCGCGACCTCCACGCGGAGGAGGTCGGCGGCGACTTCGCGCCGGAGTCCAGCCGGCTCGGCGCGCTGACCGCCGCACTGCACGCCGACCTCGCCCGCGCGCTGCCGTCGCGCCTGTCCACCTCCGCGGAGTCGGAGGCGACCGCTGACATGCTGCGCGCTCGGCTGGCGGCCGCGGTCGAGGCGGTGCCGGAGCTGGCGCCGTACGCCGACGGCATCGCGGCGGCGTACGCCGACGTCGCCTCGGTGGGCGAGGTCCCCATCCAGCGCATCCACGGCGACCTGCACCTCGGCCAGTGCATGCGTACCGGCGAGGGGTGGGTGGTGCTCGACTTCGAGGGCGAGCCGGCGCGGCCGCTCGCCGAGCGCACGATGCTCATGTCGCCGCTGCGCGACGTGGCGGGGATGCTGCGGTCGTTCGACTACGCCGCGCGCCACCTGCTCGCCGACCGGCCCGACTCGGCGCAGCTCGTCTACCGCGCGGTCGAGTGGGCCGACCGCAACCGCGACGCGTTCTGCGACGGCTACGCCGCCGAGTCCGGCCAGGACCCGCGCGAGTCGGCGACGCTGCTGCGGGCGTTCGAGCTCGACAAGGCGGTGTACGAGGTCCGCTACGAGGCCAGCAACCGCCCCACCTGGCTCTCGATCCCGCTCGCCGGCATCGAACGGCTCACGTCGGACTAGCGTCACCCCCATGGCCGACCCGTGGGCGTTCGAGGGCGAGAGCGCCGTCCTCGAGTCCGGCGCGGGGCTGGTGACGCTGGTCGAGGGATCGGCGTTCTGCCTGTCCGGCCGGTCCGGCGACATCAGGCCGGGGACGCCGCACGGCGTGTTCGTCCTCGACGTCCGCCACCTGTCCTGTCTGCGCCTGTCCATCGACGGCGAGGAGGTGGAGCCGCTGTCGGCGTACGTGCGCGAGCCGTTCGCAGCGACGTTCGTCGCCAGAGCGCGGCCCGGCCGGGGCCGCGCGGACAGCAGCGTCCTCGTCCTGCGGGAGCGCTACGTCGGCCAGGGGATGCGCGAGGACATTACGGTCCGCAACTACTCGCGCGCGCCTGTGACCGTCGAGGTCTCGCTGAGCGCCGACGCCGACTTCGCCGACCTCTTCGCGGTGAAGGAGTCCCGTGTCCGCGACCACCAGGGCCTGCTCGTCGACGGCGAGCCCGGCACGCTGACGTTCCGCTCGCAAGGCGGCGTCGTCCGCGACACCGTCGTGGCGTTCAGCGAGCCGGCGGCGCTCGACGGGCCGTGCGCGAGGTGGGCGGTCACGCTCGGCGCGGGTGCGCAGTGGCAGGTCTGCGTGCAGGTCACCGCGGCCGTCGACGGCGTCGCCGTGCCGCCGCGGTACGGATGCGGCGAGGCGGTCGCCCACGCCGTGCCTGCCCGGCGCCTGGAGCAGTGGCGGGCCGAGGGCCCCACGGTCGCGAGCGACAACGCCCCCCTCGCGACGGCGGTCGCGCAGGCGGTCGAGGACCTCGGCGCGCTGCGCATCTTCGACCCGGCGCACCCCGAACGCGCCGTCGTGGCGGCGGGAGCGCCGTGGTTCATGACGCTGTTCGGCAGGGACTCGCTGCTCGCGTCGTGGATGTCGCTCATCGTCGCGCCCGACCTCGCCCGCGGGGTGCTGGAGACGCTTGCCGACCTGCAGGGCACCAAGCTCGACCCCGAGACGGAAGAGCAGCCTGGCCGGATCCTGCACGAGGTCCGCTTCGGTGCCTCCTCGACGCCGGCGCTGGCCGGCGCGCACGTCTACTACGGCACCGCCGACGCGACGCCGCTGTTCGTCATGCTGCTCGGCGAGCTGCGCCGCTGGGGCCTCGATGATGCCGTTGTCGCCCGCCTGATGCCGCACGCCGACCGCGCGATCGAGTGGATCGAGCGGTACGGCGACGCCGACGGCGACGGCTACGTCGAGTACGAGCGCATGACGCCAGGCGGCCTGCTCAACCAGGGGTGGAAGGACTCGTGGGACGGCGTGCCGTTCGCGGACGGGACGCTCGCGGAGCCGCCGATCGCGCTCGCCGAGGTGCAGGGGTACACCTACGCCGCCTACGTCGCCCGCGCGTTCTTCGCCGCGGAGGCAGGAGACGCCGCGCTGGCGGAACGCCTGCGCGCCAAGGCGTACGCGCTGCGGGTCCGCTTCAACGAGGACTTCTGGCTGCCCGACCGCGGCTACTACGCCCTGGCGCTGGACCGCGACAAGCGGCCGGTCGACGCGCTCGCCTCGAACATGGGCCACTGCCTCTGGACCGGCATCGTCGACGCCGACAAGGCGCCGCTGGTGGCCGAGCGGCTGCTGTCGCCGGAGCTGTTCAGCGGGTGGGGCGTGCGGACGCTGGCGACGTCGATGGCGTCGTACAACCCGATCTCGTACCACTGCGGCTCCGTCTGGCCGCACGACAACGCGATCGCGGTCGCGGGGCTGGTGCGGTACGGCTTCGTGGCCGAGGCGCACCGGATCATGCTCGGCATGCTCGACGCGGCGGCCGCGATGGGCGGCCGCCTGCCCGAGCTGTTCAGCGGGCTGCCGCGCGACGAGGTGCCGGTGCCGGTGCCGTACCCGACGTCCTGCTCGCCGCAGGCGTGGGCGTCGGCGGCGCCGCTGAGCTTCCTGCGCAGCCTGCTGCGGTTCGACCCGTGGGTGCCGCACGGGCGGGCGTGGCTGGCGCCTGACCTGCCGGCGGAGATCGGTTCGCTGACCGTGGACCGGGTACCGCTAGGAGCTCAGCGGCTGAGGATCCGGGTGGCAGGGGCTAGTGTCGAGGTGGATCCCGTGCCAACCGGCATCGAGCTCGTCCGCACGCCACGCCACCCGCTCTCGGAGGACCTCGAGGGACGTACCCCTCCCGGGTGACGTAGGAGACGTCGAGGAATCGGACATGGATCGCAGCTTGCGCATCGGCATCATCGCCCCGGCCTGGGTGCCCGTGCCTCCCCGTGGCTACGGCGGCACCGAGGCCGTGCTCGACTCGCTCGCCAGGGGCCTGACCCGCGCCGGACACGAGGTGGTGCTCTTCGCGACCGGGGACTCGACCTGCCCGGTCGACCGCCGCTCGTACTGGCCGCAGGGCGTCACGCCGATGGGCGCCATCCTGCCCGAGGTCGCGCACGTCATCGCCGCGTACGACGCCCTCGGCGACTGCGACGTCGTCCACGACCACACCCTCGTCGGGCCGCTGCTCACCGAGCGGCACCGGATGCCGGTCGTCACGACCAACCACGCGCCGTTCACCCCCGAGATCCGCGCGCTCTACGCCGCCGCGACGCCCGCCGTCTCCCTCGTCGCGATCTCACACTCCCAGCGCGCGGGCGCACCGGAGATCCCCGTCGCCCGGGTCATCCACCACGGGGTCGACCCCGAGTCGATCCCTGTCGGCGACGGGCGGGGCGGGTACCTGCTGTTCCTCGGCCGCATGAGCGCCGACAAGGGCGTCCACCGCGCGATCGACGTCGCCAGGCGCGCGGGGGTGCCGCTGAAGATCGCGGCGAAGATGCGCGAGGAGGCGGAGATCGCGTACTTCGACGGTGTCGTACGCCCGCTGCTCGGCGGTGACGTCGAGTACCTCGGCGAGGTCTCCCCCGGCGAGCGCGACGCGCTGCTCGGCTCGGCGCTCGCGCTGGTCAACCCCATCGCGTGGCCGGAGCCGTTCGGGATGGTCATGGTCGAGTCGCTCGCGACGGGCACGCCGGTCCTGGCCGCGCCGCTCGGCGCGGCCCCGGAGATCGTCGACGACGGCGTGACCGGCTTCCTGCGTACCGACGTCGAGGGCCTCGCCGCCGCCGTCCCGCTCGTCGCCGGGCTGGACCGGGCGCGCTGCCGCGCCGTGGTGGAGACGCGGTTCAGCGCGGACCGGATGGTCGCCGAGCACGCCGACCTGTACACGTCGCTCGCCCGCAGGCTGCGGCGCACGTACGAGCCGTTCTCCGACCGCGCCGTGTCGGCGGTGCTGGCGGGCGCCCGCTGAGCCGATCCCGGGTCGGGCCCCCGCGAAGTTACCGGTGAGTACGGACTGACGGCCGTGCGGAGGCGGTGACTTCGGCGATCCGTACTCACCGGTAACAACGTGCACGGCCGCCATGGGCGTTTGTTAGGCGGGGCACAAGCGGGGAAGGTGGACAGCATGCCGCCGCCTTCGCGTGCGCTGACCGAGGAGCTGGACCGGCTCGTCGGTGGCGCCCATCACGACCCTCACTCCCTGCTCGGCGCGCACCCCGCGCGGAGCAAGACGACGATCCGCACCCTGCGCCCCGACGCGGTCAAGGTGACCGCGCTGGTCGGCGAGGAGCGCGTACCCCTCAAGAAGGTCCACGACGGCGGCGTCTGGGCGGGCACGGTCGCGGGCGGCGAGGTCCCCGACTACCGCATCGAGGTGGCGTACGAGCACGACACGTTCGTCACCGACGACCCGTACCGCTACCTGCCGAGCCTCGGCGAGATCGACCTGCACCTGATCGGCGAGGGCCGGCACGAGGACCTGTGGTGCAAGCTCGGCGCGCACGTCGTGACGTACGGCGCCACGACCGGCACGACGTTCGCCGTCTGGGCCCCGAACGCCCGCGGCGTCCGCGTCGTCGGCGACTTCAACTACTGGGACGGCCGCGGCCACCCGATGCGCGCGATGGGCGCGTCGGGTGTCTGGGAGGTCTTCGTCCCCGAGGCCGCCGAGGGCAGCAAGTACAAGTACGAGATCCTCGGCGCGGACGGCGTGTGGCGGCAGAAGCTCGACCCGCTCGCGTTCCACACCGAGGTCCCGCCCGACACGGCGGGCGTCGTGTTCACCAGCCGCTACGACTGGAAGGACGACGACTGGCTCGAGCAGCGCGCGGCCCGGCAGGCGCACAAGGAGCCGATGTCCTGCTACGAGGTCCACCTCGCCTCGTGGCGCCAGGGCCTGAGCTACACGGAGCTCGCCGACCAGCTCACCGACTACTGCGTCGAGATGGGCTTCACGCACGTCGAGCTGCTGCCGGTGGCGGAGCACCCGTTCGGCGGCTCGTGGGGCTACCAGGTCAGCGCGTACTACGCCCCCACTGCCCGCTTCGGCAACCCCGACGAGTTCCGCTACCTGGTCGACCGGCTGCACCAGGCCGGCATCGGCGTCATCGTCGACTGGGTCCCCGCGCACTTCCCGAAGGACGAGTTCGCGCTGGCGCGCTTCGACGGCACCCCGCTGTACGAGCACGCCGACCCGCGCCGAGGCGAGCACCCCGACTGGGGCACCCTGGTCTTCAACTTCGGGCGCAACGAGGTCCGCAACTTCCTCGTCGCGAACGCGCTGTTCTGGATCGAGGAGTTCCACATCGACGGCCTGCGCGTCGACGCGGTCGCCTCGATGCTCTACCTCGACTACTCGCGCAAGGAAGGCGAGTGGCTGCCCAACGAGTACGGCGGCCGCGAGAACCTCGACGCCGTGGAGTTCCTCCGCGAGATGAACGCCGTCGTCTACCGCCGCAACCCTGGAGTCGTGACGATCGCCGAGGAGTCGACGGCGTGGCCGGCGGTGTCGCGCCCTGTGCACCTCGGCGGCCTCGGCTTCGGCTTCAAGTGGAACATGGGCTGGATGCACGACTCGCTCGCGTACGCGCAGCGCCCGCCGATCTACCGGCAGTACCACCACCACCAGATGACGTTCTCGATGATGTACGCCTACTCCGAGAACTTCGTCCTCCCGATCAGCCACGACGAGGTCGTCCACGGCAAGGGCTCGCTGCTGCGGAAGATGCCGGGCGGGCAGCCCGAGCAGCTGGCGAACATGCGCGCGCTGCTCGCGTACATGTGGGCTCACCCAGGCAAGCAGCTGCTGTTCATGGGCAGCGAGTTCGCGCAGCCCGAGGAGTGGAACGAGTCGACCTCGCTCAACTGGGACCTGCTGCAGTGGCCCGACCACAGCGGCATGCAGGCGCTCGTCCGCGACCTCAACCGCGTCTACCGCGCCGAGCGCTCGCTCTGGTCGCAGGACGTCACCCCCGAGGGCTTCCAGTGGATCGACGCGAACGACGCCAGCAGCAACGTGCTGTCGTTCCTCCGCTGGGGCGACGACGGCACCGTGCTCGCCTGCGTCGCGAACTTCAGCGGCGGCGCGCACGCGGCGTACCGGATCGGCCTGCCCAGGGCCGGCCGGTGGCGTGAGGCGCTGAACACCGACGCAGGGGCGTACGCGGGGAGCGGCGCGGGCAACTTCGGCGCCGTCGAGGCGACCGAGCAGCCGTGGCACGGCCAGCCCGCTTCCGCCGAGATCTACCTGCCCGGTCTGTCGACGTTGTGGTTCGTCGCGGACTGACCCGGCGGTCACCCGGGACGGCGTCGGGCTCGCGCGCGGCGTGACGATGTCACGGCGACAAACCGGCCTCGATGGCGGCGAACGCCGCGACGGCCTTCGCCTCGATCGCCGCGGGCCGGCGGCGCGTGAGCGGCTGGAACACCGTCTTCCGGAACGGCGTGACCCCACCGGCGTCGCGCCACGTCACCTCGTACTGGATCTCCTTGGCGATGTGCGTGTTCGGCACGAGCTTGGCTATGACCTTCACGGTGGCCTTCGCCTTCTTGTGTGAGCAGAGGAGCTTCTTGACCGCGTCCTCGACCACCATCATCTCGGTGTTCGCCTCGGCCGTGCCCGCGACGAGGTTCCCAGCGCGTTGCTCGCCGCCCATGCCGTGCGCGATCAGGTGTAGCCACTCCCACCCGAGCCCGCCGGTCTCATACCCCCGCGCGGCGGCCGCGTCGCGCGCGCTGACACCCTTCATCACGGTGAGCTGCGTCGGAATACGTGCTGCGCCCACCCGGCTCCGGATGACCGCCTCCGTCACGGGCTTGGGAGTCTTGATGCTCTTGACGTTGCCAGTCGGCACGTCAGGCAGCGTCTTGACCAGCGGCACCTTGGGGGCGCGCGCCACCGGCTCCCGCTCGTTGTCCGTGTTCGAGTACACCGGATAGCCCATCGGCTTCGACCGAAGGGACAGCTTGGTCGCGCCCGGTGTGAGGCCGTACTTCGCAGTCCCACCGGGTGTCTTCGCCGCGCCCCAGGACGCGATCGGCCGCAGCCCGAGGCCGGCACGCACGGCGTCGAGCTTGGCGGCGCGCTTCGGAGTGGTCAGGTGCGGGGCGGCGACCGCGTGCTTGTCACTGGGATCGCTCGGGCGGAACCGCCCGTACCCGCCGCCGCCCGTGTGCGGCGCCCCGCCGCGTCCCGCGGTCGTCGCCTCGATCTGCGCCGCCCGTGCGGCGGGGACTCGCAGCTGGATCCCTCGAGGAGCGTGCGCCAGCTTTCTCAAATTGCCGGCAAGCTCGACGTATACCTCACCCGTGAAGTCACGTTCCTTGGCTCCGGTGAGGCGCCACGCGTAGACGCCGTCGCGCGCGTACGCGCCCTCGACGGTGGGATGCGCCGGGTCGGTCCAGGTCGCCACCGGAAGCCCGTCGTGCTTGCCCTGCGACTTCGACCACACCCGCTGGACGACGACGTCACGCCTTGCGGGCATGGTGCCGACAGCCGCACGCACGAGTGCCGCGACCGCGCGGTTCCCGGCCGACCGCTGCAAGGCCAGGATTGCCGCCGTGCCCCCGGCACGCGGCGGTACGCGGGGCTCGGTGGAGCGGGACTCGAGCGTTGCCCTCTCGTATCCGCGCGTCATGCGTCCTCCAGAGGCTCGCGACCCGCCGCCAGTGTCCGTTCGCCGGTGGACCGGCGTCGAGCGGTAGACGGGCACCGTTCGGGGCAGGGCGCAGTGCCCGCCCGACCGCCGGTGCCCGAAGGCGCATCGCTGTGGCTCGTCGCGGAGGAATTCGCGCCCGCGTAGCGAATTCCAGCGGTGGAACTGACTCTTGGGGGGGTCTCCGCTGACTGCGCTGTTCGAGCGTGCCTCGAAAGAGCCGAACCAACCGCCCGGCGAGGGTGTCTACGACGACGTGGCCGATGTCGCGTTGCGCGTTGCCGTGCGCGGGCGGGACGACGCGTTCGAGGTGTTCTACGCCGAGACCGTCGGACCGCTGGGCGGCTATGCCTTCCAGCTGGTCGGCGACGCCGAGATCGCGGCCGACGTCGTCCAGGAGGCGTACACGCGCCTGCTGTCGCGCTGGGTCGCCGTGCGCAAGCCGCGGCCGTACCTGTTCCACATCGCCACCAACCTGGCTCGTGACGCGTGGTCGGCCCGGCAACGCAGCGAGCTGGTCGTCAAGGGCATCGTCGACAACCGCCCCACGCTGACGGTCGAGGCGAGCGACCCGTCCGTCTGGGACGCCGTGGAGCGGCTGCCGAAGAAGCACCGCGAGGTCGTGCTCCTCTACTACTACGCCGACCTGCCCCTCGCCGACGTTGCGGAGGCGGTACGCCGCCCCGCCGGCACCGTGAAGCGTCTGCTCTCCGAGGCCCGCGAGCTCCTCGCGGCGACGTTGGGAGGTGCGCAGTGAACGACTTCGACTCCCTGCTCCCCCCGCGTTCGGCCCCGCCCCGCCTCCCCAGCCGAGGCGGCCCCGCCGCCGTCCTCGACGCCGCGCGGTCCCGCCGGCGCAGGAAGGCGACGAAGGTCGTCGGCACCGGCGGCGCGCTCAGCGTCGTCTTCCTCGGCATCACCGTCCTGCGCGGGCCCACGCCACTGCACGGCATCGAGGAAGGCCCTGCCAGCCAGCCGCCCGCCGCGTCCACGACCGCGACGGCGTCGCCGCAGCCGACGACGGCCGCGCCCCGCGCGTCGTCACCGGGCGACCAGCCCGCCGGCCAGGACGGGCCGTCGCCGAGCCCGCAGCCGTCGTACGGCACGCCCGGCCCGACGGCGAGCCCGTCGGCCCTGCCGCCGGTCCCGCCGCTGCCGACCGTGGACCCCTCACCGCCGGTGCGGTACGTCGACGTGCTCCGCGACGAGGTGGCGGACCGGCCCGCCGAGGAGTGCCTGTTCCACACCTCGACCACCGACCCCGACGTCGTGCTCTGCACCCGCCAGCTGGGTCCGGTCCAGGTGCCGTCCGGCACGCCCGTCGACTTCGGCTACGAGGTCTGCGCCATGACCAACGACGTCACCCTGCGCGCGCCGCAGCAGGAGGAGTACGTGTACCGGTTCCTGACCGGCGGCAACACGGGGAGCGGCGACGTCGTCTGGGGGGCGCGCGAACGCCCCAAGGGCGTCGGCGCGCACGACTACCGCGTCGAGGCGGGCACGTGCATCCGGTACACGTTCCAGTGGGACGGCCGCGGCGACAACGGGCAGCCTCTTCCCAAGGGCAGCTACCACGTCGAGGCGGACATCCCCGGCGAGTGGAACATCGAAGAGGACGGCATCGACACCGGCGTGCGGTTCACGGTCACTTAGCCGCGTAGGGCAGCATCCTCCGGGTACGGCGTTACCGAACGCCGTCTTCCGGAGGGGACCCTTCCCGTGCAGGTGTGGCCCGGTCAGCCCTACCCGTTGGGCGCCACGTACGACGGCAGCGGTACCAACTTCGCGCTCTTCTCCGAGGTCGCGGAGAAGGTCGAGCTCTGCCTGTTCGACGACGCGGGCGCGGAGACGCGGGTCGCGCTGCGCGAGGTGGACGCGTTCGTCTGGCACTGCTACCTGCCCAACGTCGGCCCGGGCCAGCGGTACGGCTTCCGGGTCCACGGCCCGTACGCCCCCGAGCACGGCCACCGGTGCAACCCGAACAAGCTGCTGCTCGACCCGTACGCCAAAGCGGTCGACAGCAGCATCGACTGGGACGAGTCACTGTTCCCGTACCGCTTCGCGGACCCCGAGCAGCGCAACGACGACGACTCGGCGCCGCACATGATGAAGTCGGTCGTCGTCAGCCCGTTCTTCGACTGGGCCCACGACCGCTCGCCGCGGACGCCGTACTCCGACAGCGTGATCTACGAGACGCACGTCCGCGGCTTCACGATGCGCCATCCCGGCATCCCGGAAGAGCTGCGGGGGACGTACGCCGGCCTGGCCCACCCGGCGGCGGTCGAGCACCTGACGAGCCTCGGCGTGACGGCGGTCGAGCTGCTGCCCGTGCACCAGTTCGTCCGCGACCACCACCTCGTGCAGCGCGGCCTCACCAACTACTGGGGCTACAACACGATCGGCTTCCTCGCGCCGCACCACGCGTACTCCTCGTCCGGCACCAGCGGGCAGCAGGTGCAGGAGTTCAAGGGGATGGTGAAGACGCTGCACGAGGCCGGCCTCGAGGTCATCCTCGACGTCGTCTACAACCACACCGCGGAGGGCAACCACCAGGGCCCGCTGCTGTGCTTCCGCGGCATCGACAACGCCGCGTACTACCGGCTGGTCGAGGACGACCCGCGCTACTACATGGACTACACCGGCACCGGCAACAGCCTCCGCGTCCGGCACCCGCACGTGCTCCAGCTGATCATGGACTCGCTGCGCTACTGGGTGACCGAGATGCACGTCGACGGCTTCCGCTTCGACCTTGCGGCGACGCTCGCGCGGGAGTTCTACGACGTCGACCGGCTGAGCGCGTTCTTCGACCTCGTCCAGCAGGACCCGGTCGTCTCGCAGGTCAAGCTCATCGCCGAGCCGTGGGACGTCGGCGAGGGCGGCTACCAGGTCGGCAACTTCCCGCCGCTGTGGACCGAGTGGAACGGCAAGTACCGCGACACCGTCCGCGACTACTGGCGGGGGGAGAACGCCACCCTCGCCGAGTTCGCGTCGCGGCTCACCGGGTCGAGCGACCTGTACGAGTCCGACGGCCGCCGGCCGTACGCCTCGGTCAACTTCATCACCGCGCACGACGGCTTCACGCTCAACGACCTCGTCTCGTACAACGACAAGCACAACGAGGCCAACGGCGAGGACAACAACGACGGCGAGAGCCACAACCGCTCGTGGAACTGCGGCGCCGAGGGCGACACCGACGACCCCGCGGTGCTGGAGCTGCGCGAACGCCAGAAGCGCAACTTCCTCACGACGCTGTTCCTCAGCCAGGGCATCCCGATGCTGCTCGGCGGCGACGAGATGGGCCGCACCCAGCGCGGCAACAACAACGGCTACGCCCAGGACAACGAGATCTCCTGGTACGACTGGCACGACGCCCGCGACCACTCGGTGCTGCTGGAGTTCACGCGGAAGCTCTCGGCGCTGCGCCGCGAGCACCCGGTCTTCCGCCGTCGGCGCTTCTTCCAGGGCAGGCCGTTGCGGGGCAGCGACGTCGCGGACATCGGCTGGTACGCGCCCGACGGCACGGTCATGGCCGACGACGACTGGGAGAAGGGGTTCGCGAAGTCCATCACCGTGTTCCTCAACGGCGAGGCGATCCGCGAGCCCAATGCGCGCGGCGAGCGGATCGTGGACGACTCGTTCTTCCTGCTGTTTAACGCGCACCATGAGGCGATCGAGTTCGTCCTGCCGGAGGGCGACTTCGGCGAGTCGTTCGTCGTGGAGGTCGACACGGCGCGACCCGTGCCCGTGGAGGAGCGGTACGTGAAGCCGGGCGGCGACGTCAAGGTCGAGGCGCGGTCGGTCGTGGTCCTGAGGAGGTCCTGGTGAGCCCGTCGAGCACGTACCGCGTGCAGGTCAACGCGTCGTTCCCGCTGACGGCGGCGGCGGACGTCGTGGACTACCTGCGCGACCTCGGTGCCGGCGCGCTCTACACGTCGCCGATCCTGCGCTCGACCGAGGGCAGCACCCATGGCTACGACGTCCTCGCGCACGACGCGATCGACGACGAGGCCGGCGGCCGCGAGGCGCTCGACGCGCTCTCGGAGGCGCTGCGTGCCCACGGTCTCGGCCTCGTCGTGGACGTCGTGCCCAACCACGTCTCCGTCTCCCCGCCCGCCGACGCCAACGCGTGGTGGTGGGACGTGCTGAAGCACGGGCGCGACAGCAGGTACGCGAAGGCGTTCGACGTCGACTGGTCGCGGCACGGCGGCCGCATCCTGCTGCCGGTGCTCGGCGCGCCGCTCGCGGAGGTGCTGGAGAACGGCGAGATCACCCGAGACGGCGAGGTGCTGCGCTACCACGAGCATCTGTGGCCGCTCGCGCCCGGGACCGGCGACGGCGAGGTCGCGGAGGTGCTCGTACGGCAGCACTACCTGCCCGAGCACTGGCGGTGCGGGACGCACGACCTCAACTACCGGCGCTTCTTCGACGTGACGACGCTGGCCGGACTGCGCGTCGAGGAGCCCGACGTCTTCGACGAGTCGCACGCGCTCATCCTGGAGCTGGTGCGGGACGGCGTCGTGACGGGGCTGCGCATCGACCACCCCGACGGCCTCGCCGACCCCAAGGCGTACCTCGACCGGCTGGCCGGGGCGAGCGGCGGCGTCTGGACCGTGGTCGAGAAGATCCTCGAGCCCGGCGAGCGGCTGCCGGCCGACTGGGCGTGTGCCGGGACGACCGGCTACGACGCGCTGGCCGAGGTCGCGGGCCTGTTCGTGGACCCGGCCGGCGAGGAGTCGCTGAGCCGGCTCTACGAGGACTTCACCGGCGACGCCGCCGACTACGACCGGTTCGTCGCGTCCGGCAAACGCCTCGTCCTGACGAGGATCCTGGCGTCCGAGGTCGAGTGGCTGCACCGGCTCCTCCCGCACGAGCCGCGCGAGGCGCTGGTCGAGCTGCTCGTCGCGATGCCGGTCTACCGGACGTACGTCCGCGCCGGCGACGAGCCGGGCGAGCACGACCGCGCGGTGCTCGCCGAGGCGGTGGCGCGCGTGCCCGAGCAGCACCGCGAGGCGGCGGAGCGGATCGCGACCGTCGTGCTCGACGGGAGCAGCCAGGCGTTCGCGACGAGGTTCCAGCAGACGAGCGGTCCCGCGATGGCGAAGGGCGTCGAGGACACGGCGTTCTACCGCTACACGCGGCTCGTCTCGCTCAACGAGGTCGGCGGCTCCCCCGGCGCCTTCGGCGGCACGGCGATCAGCTCCGACCGCACCGGCATGACGACGCTCTCGACGCACGACACCAAGCGCAGCGAGGACGTCCGCGCGCGGATCTCGCTGCTCTCCGAGGTGCCCGAGGAGTGGGCGGCGGCGGTACGCCGCTGGTCGGCGATGACGCGCAGGCACGGCGAGATCGAGCGCAACCTCGAGTACCTGATGTACCAGACGTTCGCCGGTGCGTATCCGCTCGACACCGACCGGGCCGTGGCGTACGCCCTCAAGGCCGCGCGCGAGCAGAAGCAGCGCACGTCGTGGCTCGACACCGACGAGGCGTACGAGGCCGCCGTCGAACGCTGGGTGCGCCACACGCTGTCGGACGTCGAGTTCCTCGCCGACCTCGACGCGTTCATGGCGCCGCTCGTCGTGCACGGCTGGACCGCGTCGCTCGCGCAGAAGCTCGTGCAGCTGACGATGCCGGGCGTCCCCGACGTCTACCAGGGCTGCGAGCTGTGGGACTACTCCCTCGTCGACCCCGACAACCGCAGGCCCGTCGACTACGACCTCCGCCGCCGCCTGCTGGCCGAGCTCGACGCGCTCGACGTGGACGCCATTGGCGAACGCGCCTCCGAGGGCCTACCGAAGCTCCTCGTGGTGAGTCGCGCGCTGCGGCTGCGGCAGGCGAGGCCGGAGGCGTTCGCCGGGTCGTACGACCCGTTGCCGGTCAGCGGCGCGTGGGACGACAGGGTCGTGGCGTTCGCGCGCGGCGGCGAGGTCGTGACCGTCGTGCCGCGGCTGACGGTCCACGTGGACGACTGGAAGGACACGAACCTGACGCTCCCCGAGGGCCAGTGGCGCAACGTCCTCACCGGCGACCCCGTACCCGGTGGCGACGTCGCGGTCGCCGAGGTGCTGGCCCGCTTCCCCGTCGCGCTGCTGGAGCGGATGTGACGAGGGTCTGGGCACCGCTCGCGGAGCGCGTGGAGCTCGACGCCGAGGGGCGCCGCGAGCCGATGGCGCGAGCCGACGGCGGCTGGTGGGCGGGGCGTCCGCTCGGCCCTGGCACCGACTACGCCTTCGTCCTCGACGACGGCGACCCGCTGCCCGACCCGCGCTCGCCGTGGCAGCCGTACGGCGTCCACGGCGCGTCGCGCACCGTCGATCACGCATCGTTCGCGTGGACCGACGAGGCCTGGCAGCCGCCCGCGCTCGCCGACTCCGTCGTCTACGAGCTGCACGTCGGGACGTTCACGCCGGAAGGCACGTTCGACAGTGCCATCGAGCGGCTCGGCCACCTGACGGCGCTCGGCGTGGACCTCGTGGAGGTGCTGCCGGTCAACGCGTTCTCCGGCAGGCACGGCTGGGGGTACGACGGCGTCGGGCTCTACGCCGTGCACGACCCGTACGGCGGGCCCGAGGCGTTCAAGAGGTTCGTGGACGCCTGCCACGCGCGCGGGCTCGGCGTCGTCCTCGACGTCGTCTACAACCACCTCGGACCGGCCGGCAACTACCTCGGCCGCTTCGGGCCGTACTTCACGGAGCGGTACCGCACGCCGTGGGGCCCCGCGGTCAACTACGACGACGCGGGGAGCGACGAGGTCCGCGCGTTCGTGGTCGAGAACGCCCTGATGTGGCTGCGCGACTACCACTGCGACGGGCTGCGGCTCGACGCCGTGCACGCGATCTTCGACCAGTCGGCGACGCACCTGCTCGAGGAGATCACCGTCGCCGCCGGCGGACTCGGCGTGGTCATCGCCGAGAGCGACCTCAACGACCCTCGGGTCGTGACGCCGAGGGACCGCGGCGGGTACGGCTGCGACGCTCAGTGGAGCGACGACTTCCACCATGCGCTGCACGCCGCGATGACCGGCGAGCGCGACGGCTACTACGAGGACTTCGGCCCGTCGGAGTACGTCGCCAAGGCACTGCGCGGCGCGTACGTCTACGACGGTCAGCACTCGGCTCACCGCGGGCGGCGGCACGGGCGGCCCGCCACCGGGCTGCCCGCGACGGCGTTCCTCGGCTACCTCCAGGACCACGACCAGGTCGGCAACCGCGCGACGGGCGAGCGGTCCAGCCACCTCCTCTCGAGGACGCAGCTGGAGGTCGCGGCGGCGCTGGTGCTGACGGCGCCGTTCGTGCCGATGCTGTTCATGGGCGAGGAGTGGGGCGCGACGACGCCCTGGCAGTACTTCACCGACCACGAGGACGCGGCGCTCGCGGAGGCGGTGCGGAAGGGACGGCGGTCGGAGTTCGCGGCGTTCGGCTGGGACGAGGTGCCCGACCCGCAGGACCCGGAGACGTTCCGACGCTCGACGCTCGACTGGTCCGAGGCCGAGGGGCCGCTGCTGGACTGGCACAAGCGGCTGATCGCGCTGCGCCGCAGCGAGCCCAGCCTGCGCAGCGGTGAGTTCGCCAACGCCACCGTGGACGGCGACGTGCTCACGGTGACGCGCGGCGACCTCGTGGTCGTCGCCGACCTCCGGGGCCGCCCAGTCGAGGTGAGCGGCGACGTGCTGCTCGCCGCCGAGGCCGTGGCGGTCGTCCGCCGGTGAACGCCGACCTGGCCCGCCGGGCGGCCGCGCGCGGTGTCGCGACGTCGTACGAGGACTGGGCGGGGCGACCGCGCGAGGTCCCCGAGGAGACGGTCGAGGCGGTCCTCGCGGCGATGGAGCCGTACGACGACTCCCCGGCCCCGCTCACGGTCGTCCGCGAGGGCGACCCGCGCGCGGAGGGCAGGCCCGTCGGCGAGTACGAGGGCCTGCTCGTCGCCCCGCGCCGCTGCCCCACGCCGCCGCGGTCGTGGGGGTGGATGACGCAGCTGTACGGCGTCCGCTCGCGCGCCTCCTGGGGCATGGGCGACCTCGGCGACCTCGGCAGGCTCGCGTGCTGGAGCGGCTGCGAGGCGGGCGCGGGGTTCGTGCTCGTCAACCCGCTGCACGCCGCCGCGCCGGGGCTGCCGCAGGAGACGTCGCCGTACTTCCCCGCGTCGCGCCGCTTCCTCAACCCGCTCTACCTCGCGGTCGAGGACGTGCCGGAGCTGGCGCTCGCCGACGCGGACACGCGCGAGGAGGTGCTGCGTCTCGGCAACGAGGCCCGCGCCCTCAACGGCTCCGAGCGGGTCGACCGCGACGCCGTCTACCGGCTGAAGTCGCGCGCGCTGGAGCTGCTCTTCCCGTACGCACGCTCAGCGCCGCTGGACGACGACGGCCTGCGCGACTTCGCCGTCTGGTCGGCGCTCGCCGAACGCCATGGCGCCGGCTACCGCGACTGGCCCGAGCAGTACCGCCGGCCGGACTCGCCCGCGGTCGGGCGCGCGGCGGAGTCGATGGCGGACCGGGTGGCGTACCACGCGTGGCTGCAGCTGCTCTGCGGCGAGCAGCTCGCGGAGACGCAGCGCATCGCGCGCGACTCGGGCATGCCGGTGGGGCTGGTGCTCGACCTCGCCGTCGGCGTGGACCCCGGCGGCGCGGACGCGTGGGCGCAGCAGGACGACCTCGCGCAGGGCATGACGGTGGGCGCGCCGCCGGACTCGTTCAACCAGCAGGGCCAGGACTGGCGGCTCCCGCCGTGGCGCCCTGACAGGTTGCGCGCCGGCGGGTACGCGCCGTTCCGCGAGCTCGTTCGCGCGACCGTCGCGCACGCCGGCGGCATCCGCGTGGACCACGCGATGGGGCTGTTCCGGCTGTTCTGGGTGCCGGAGGGGATGACGGCCGCGGAGGGGACGTACGTCCGCTACCCGGCCGACGACCTGCTCGGCATCCTGGTGTACGAGTGCGCGCAGGCGGGGGCCGTCGCCGTCGCCGAGGACCTCGGCACGGTGGAGCCCGGCGTGCCGGAGACGCTGCGGGACAACGGGATCCTCGGGTCGGCGGTGCTGTGGTTCGAGGAGGGCGCGGCGGCGACGTACCCCGAGCAGGCATTCACGTCGGTGACGACGCACGACCTGCCGACGGCGCGCGGCTTCTGGACCGACGACGCGCTGCCGAACGCCGAGGACCGCGCCCGCGTCCGCGCCCTGCTCGCCGCCGAGGGCCTGGTGGGCGAGGACGCGACGGTGGACGAGCTGGTGGTGGCGATGCACGCGTTCGTGGCGCGGACGCCGTCGCTCATGACCGCGGTGGCGCTCGGCGACGCGGTCGGCGATCCGCGCCAGCCGAACATGCCTGGCACCCGCGACGAGTACCCCAACTGGCAGCTCCCCCTGCCCGTCGCGCTGGAGGACCTGGCCGACGACGAGCACGTCGCCGCCGTGGTCGACGCCGTCCGCGGGGAGCGTCAGGGCGTGCTCCCTCACTCGTGATCGTCGCCTCACGAGCCCAACCCTGCACCCCGCCCGCCGGTCTCACGCGTACTGATCTTCAAGGAACGAGCGGGGCCCCCGTCGCTAGCGGAGGACGTAGGAGACCGCGCCGCCGGCCTGGTCGCCGGGCATGACGCACTGCACCGGCAGGAGCCCCACGCCCGCGCAGACACCGGTCGGCGCGGAGAGCGTGGTCGAGCCGACGCGGGCGAGGCGCAGACCGCGGCGCAGGCCGTCGGCGTACGGCACCGTGAACGTCACCGTCGTCCCGCGCACCGTCACCGCCGCCGGCAGGCCCGGCGGGGGCGGCACGGCCGGCTTCTGGAAGCCCGGGCAGTAGCCGGTGCGCTGCCACGTGCCGGTCGGCGCGGGCGTGCCGAGCCGGGTGACCTCGAACGACCACGCGTCGCAGTCGGCGACGCCGCGGACGTACGCCGTGTACGTCGTCGTCGGGTCCGGCGCGGCCGCGAGCGCCAGCTCGACGGTGGCGCGCGGCGTACGGCCGGGCGCGTTGCCCACCCGGATCGACGTGATGTCGGCGCTCGCCAGCGGCCAGTCGCCCTTCGGGTCGCTCACCGACTGGCCCGGCTTCGGGGACCGCGTCGCGGTCGCGCCGCCGTCGGCGCGGATCGCCAGCGTCGAACCGTCGAGCGGGAGCGTCGTGACGACGTCGGACGCGCTGACACGCGGTACCTGCGGCGGCGGACCCGCGCACCCCTCGGGCGCGCCGTCGACGGGCGTACGGGCGCTGATGAAGTGCGGGCCTCCGGTGATCGCGCTGTCCGGCGCGCCCGTCGCGATCTCGCCGATGCCGTGCAGATACCACGCGCACTCGTGCGAGCGCTCCTGCGTCCACGACAGGCCGCCGTCGGTGGTACGCCACGTGCCCGAGCCGCGCGTCGAGGCGTAGCCGTGCTTGCTGTCCACGAACGAGATCGACTGGACCCAGAACGCCTCCGCCGGCAGCTCGCCTGTGTCGACGACCGGCTGCCAGCGCGCGGCGTCGAACAGCCGCTGCCCCGGGCGCCAGCTCTTCCCGCCGTCCCACGAGATGACGGTGGAGCCGTCGTTGCGGCCGAGGACGATCCGGTTGCGCGTGGGCATCGCGACGGACGTGCAGACCTTCGGCGCGGCGCAGGTGTGGATGTGCTTGAACGACTTGCCGCCGTCGCGCGACAGGAAGACGCCGCTCGTCGAGCTGCCGCACGTCGTCTCGTTGACCGGCTTCCAGCCGCCGTACGACAGCCGCACGATCGTGCTCTTGTCGAGGAGGTACTGGCGGTAGCCGCTGTACCAGCCGCGCGGCAGCGCCGCCCGCGTCCAGCGGACGCCCGAGTCGTGCGAGGTGTAGATGACGTCGCGGTCCTTGCCGCAGCCGGGCCACTTCGTGTGGTCGCGCGGGTGCTCGGAGCCGGCGAGCATGACCGTACGGCCACCGTTGGCGAGCCCGATCGGCGCGGCGCCGGGCCCGAACACCGGGTCGCTCGTCAGCGTCGAGCGCGGCACGCAGACCGCGCGCCACGTCTTGCCGCCGTCGGCGGTCCGCTGCAACGGCATGATCCCGCCGCAGCGACGTACCTCCTCCTGGAACGCCAGGTCACCCGCGACGATGCTCTCGAGGCCGGGGCCGCCGCTGAGCGAGTAGCCGACGCCCTTGGTCGCGAAGCGGATGCCGGGGAGGCCGTAGTACTGGCCCGGCGGCTTCGGCTGGACCAGCCACGTCGCGCCCGAGTCGGTGCTCTTGGCGTACGTGTCCAGGTACTGCGCGAAGTAGACGCCGTCGCCGACCGCGGACAGGTGGTCGAACGCCTGCGTCGCCTGGAGCGTCGGCGCCCACACGCCGCCCTCGGCGGTGGCGGGAGCGGGGGCGGCGCCGGCGGCCAGCGCCAGGGTCACGAGGAGGAGGCGGGTACGCATGGGAGTGAGACGCCTGGGCGTTCTGGATGGTTCGGTCCGTCTCGGCGCCCGGACATGCCGGCGTTTCCTGCAGCGAACGCGAGCAGTACGGCGTTCGCTGCAGGAAACGCTTGCAGCTTCAGAAGAGCGCGTTCGCGAGGTCGCGGCGGGCGCTGACGACGGCGGGCTCGTCGGGCGGTACGGCGGCGAAGAGGCGGAGGAGGCGTTCGCGCGCGGCGTCGCGCTCGGGCCCGGACGTGCGGCGCACGATGTCGAGCAGCCTGCCGAACGCCTCGCGTGTACGGCCGCGCAGCAGGTCGAGGTCGGCGAGCGCGCCGGCCGCCTCGACGTCGTCGGGCGCGGCGGCGAGGCGGGCCGTCATCGCCGCCTCGTCGGTGGCGCGGGCCCGCGTGACGAGCTCGACGCGCGCGAGACCGGCGAGCGCCTCGGGGTCGGCGGGGCGCTCGGCGAGGACGGCGTCGTACGCCGCTCTGGCCTCCTCGAGATCGCCGCGCCGCTCGGCGGTGACCCCGGCGAGGATGCGCGAGTCGGCGGGTGACGCGCCGTCGGCCGACGCGCCACCGCCGACGCCGATCCCCTCGAGCCACTGGCGTATCTGCGGCTCCGGCATCGCGCCGGTGAACTCGTCGACGATCTGGCCGCCGACGATCGCCTTGACCGCGGGGATGCCCTGGACCTGCAGCGCCTGCGCGATCCGCGGGTTGGCGTCGACGTCGACCTTGGCGAGCACCCACGAGCCGTTGCCCTCGGCAGCGAGCTTCTCGAGGACGGGGCCGAGCTGGCGGCACGGGGCGCACCACGACGCCCACAGATCGATGACGACGGGGACGTCGCGCGAGCGGTCCACGACCTCGGTCGCGAACGTGGCCTCCGTCACGTCGACGACGTGGGAGGCCTTGGGCGGGGCGCCGGGGACGGAGAACGAGGTCGGGTCCATGCCCGCATTCTCCCCCGCGGCCGCTACTCCGTGACCTCGAGCGGGTAGCCGAACCCGTAGCTGGTGCTGCCGCCGATCGCGTCGCCCCAGTCCGTGACCTTCAGGTCGGGGCTCATCTGGTACTGCCCTGGCCGTACGTGCTCGCCGAAGTCGTCGGTGCCGTCCCAGGTGACGGTCCACCGAACGCAGCGACTCTCGGCGACCTTGACCTCCGTCGGGGCCTTGCCGAACTCGTACCCCCCGGACCAGCGCCACTCGTCGCGGCCGTTGCCCTGGACGACGAAGTCGACCTGCTGCTCCCCCGCGAACTTCAGCGTGCCGGTCCCCCGTCCGAGGTGCCGGCAGACGCTCATCCGGTACGGGTGGACCTCGCCGGCGCGCACGCTCGCCAGTCCCTCGTAGCGGAAGCACCAGCCCGCGGCCGCGGCCGGGCCCGCGTCCGTCTCGCACTGCGCGGTCTGCATCGGCACGTCCTCGCGCAGGACGTACGGCTTCCGCGCAGGGGGCGGCGGGTCGTCGCCGCCGGGGCCGGGGTCGATGACGACGTCGGACTCCGAAGGCCTCGGCTCCTCCTGGGGCTCGGGGCTCTCCTCCGGCCCGCCGTTCTCGCCGGGCTCCTCGCTCTCGCCGGGACCGGCGGTGGGCTCCTCGCTCGGTTCCGGCGTCGGCGACTCGCCGGGGACCGGCGACTCCTCCGGCGCCTCGATGCCCTTCGCGGGCTGCACCGGGTCGAGGCCGAACGACCCCGCCGCACCCCCGGTCGTCAGCGCCACGAGGACCGCCACGCCCGCGACGCCGGCTCCGGCGCTCGCCAGGTGTCGGCGGCGCCGGTGATGGGCGCGGCCGACCACGGCGGCGTAGTCCCCGGTTCGCGGCGCGAAGACCGGCACGCGCGGCCGCTGCGGCAGCGGGTCGAGCTCAGGCATGGTCGTCTCCCAAAGCCTCGGCGAGCATGGCGCGCGCCTCGGACAGCAACCTCTTGGTGGTGCCGGCGGGCCGCCGTACGGCAGCGGCGACCTCGGCGACGGGCAGGTCGGCGTAGTAGTAGAGCTCCACGACGGTGCGGTGCGGCTGCGGGAGCCGCGCGACGGCATCCCGTACGCCGCCGTCGGGCGCCGCTGTCTCGGCGTCCGGCCGCGACGCCAGCACGGTCATCGCCTCGCGGCTCCGCTTGTCGCGGCGCCAGACGTCGCGGGCGAGGTTCGTGACGACGTGGAAGAGGAACGGCCTGGGCTCGCGCACCGACACCCACCGCGCCAGGAGCCTGGCGAACGCCTCCTGCGTGAGGTCGCGCGCCAGCTCCTCGTCACGGACCAGCAGGTAGCAGTAGCCGGCGATGTTGGCGTACTCCTGCTGGTAGAGGGCGTCGAACGCCGCCGCGCGAGCCTTGACGCTCCCGGCGACCCGCGCCGGGCGTACGTCGGACTCGGGCAAGCGCACTTCCCACGTCGAAGAGGACATCGGGAGTGAGACGCCGAACCTCCCCCTACGGTTCGGGACATTCGTCCGAACCATGTGGCCCCCTCAGGCGTCTCACACCCAGAACCGGCGGGCTGACTAGGAGAGTGCCATGAGCGGACGCGTCGTACGGGGTTTCTGCGCAGCAGCGCTCGTCGCCGCGGGCCTCGCGCCCGGCGCGGCGCAGGCCGGCCACCTTCCCGCGATCGCCGGCGAGACCGTCGTGACCGTGGACCGCGCCGCGAAGATGCGCATCAGCATCCCCCGCCGGGCGCTCGTCGCGATCGACACGAGCAAGTCCGTGGACATCGCCGGCGGTGGCCGCCTGACCGGGCTGGTCCTGCGCGAGAACCACGCCCAGGGCGACGTCGCGTCGTTCATCCGCGTGCCTGCCCAGCTCGGGTCCGACATCTACGCCTCCGGCCCGCACGCGCCGGTGAAGTGCGACACGACGTTTCCGGGCTACACGGACTGCTCCAAGGCGAAGATGCCGACTCACTACGACCTGCACCGAGGGACGTACACCCTCTACGCGTTCAGCGAGGGCAACGTCCCCGCCACGATCACCCTGCGCTTCGCCAACTTCGGCGGCTCCGTGACGCTGAACCCTGGCACGCCGGTCGGCTCGAAGTCGGTGCCGCTGGCCACCTCGTTCGGTGCGCCCGTCGCCTGGTCCGCGGGTGCGGCGGTCGAGCCGACGTCCGCCGCCGACCTGTTCACCGTGGCCTGGTGGAAGACCGACCAGTCGGCGTACGCGGAGGCCGGGGCCTGCTGGTACGACGGCAGCGACGGCATCGAGGCCGCTGGCCAGTACCGCTGGGTCCCCGGCTGCCCGGCGGGATCGTCGATCAGCATGAGCGAGGTGAGCACCCCGCTCTACGGGCCGATCTTCGTCGCGAAGGCAGGCCAGCACGGCCTCCTCGGGACGTCGTCCACGGCCGAGCCGGGGACGTTCGGGCTCGGGGCGTGGACCAAGGCGCAGGGTGTCCGCGACACCGGCGGCTTCGCGTACTGGCTCGGCCGGTAGCCCCAGACCGCCGTCCGGGCACGAGCCCCGGGGAGCCGCCCCCAGCCCGGCGCCCCGGGGCTCGCTCGTGTCCGGGGGCCGGAGTCGTTCTCGGAAGATCGCGCGTGAGACCGGGCAGCGGGCGTCGAAGACGCGCTCCAGCGAGGCGCGAGGGAACACCGCAGTCGCGTTCGCAGATCTCTCTAGCGCGGGCAGACCAGGCTGGGGTCCTTGACATCGAGGTGCGCGAGCACCTAGCGCGCGCACTCCAGGGCGCAGGGGTCGTCGGTGCACGACGCCTGCGCCGCCCCGATGGGCAGGGTCGCGGTAAGCGCCGCGGCGGCCAGCAGCAGACGCATCAGCGACCCACCCCGCAGTACACGACGGGCTTGCCGCCGACGTAGCAGGCGCGGTCGCAGTGGCCTTCGAGGTCGCACAGGGGGACGCGGACCGGGAGCGGGTCGGCGGCGGCGGGCGTGAGGGTGAGGCCGGTGCCGAGGGCCACGAGCGCGAGGAGGCGACGCATAGCGGGTCCTTCCAGGAGGGGAGCAATCGAATCCAGGACATTCCCGGTCGTTCCGGCGACGCCCTCAGGGGTGGTGCTCGGCGGGCGCGGGTGACGGGAACACAGCGGCCGAGGGCACGAACGCGTCGATGGCGGCCGCCGGGAACGTCCGGTGTCCCGTGGGCTCCACGACGCCACCCGGGGCCTCGACGACGAAGCCCTGCGGCGTCGTCGGTTCCACCAGCCGCTGGCCCGCCGGACGTCCAGCGTCCGGGTTCGTGACAAGGGCGCCTCCCTCCCGGCTGGGGACCAGGTAGAGCACGACGGTCGCCTCCTTCGGAGCGTGCCGGTCGAACACCTCGGCGGCGGTCCCGCCCGGCGCGGGCAGCTGGACGTAGACGCTGCGGTGTCCCGGGTCCGGCAGCGTGCCGTGCAGCACGGCCCGCACGCGGACCGCGAGAACGACCGACCGCGCGCCCTGCGGGTCGCCGGGGAACTGCGGGTAGACCGGGCCTGGCCGCACCGCGTCGATGGAGCCGCGCACGACCACGGCGGACATCCGGGCGAGCCGGATCGGCTCGTCGACGTTGTCGTACTCCGCGCTGTAGCCGTCGAACAGCCTGACGAACGCCGCAACGTCGCCGGCGTCCGCCCCGCGGGTACAGCCCGGGGCGGACGCCAGCATGACGGCGGCGACGGCTGCCGGCAACCGTCGCTGCACGGTGCTACGACCGGTTGTTCAGGTGGGCGCGGTGGTGGTCGTTGTAGGTGCGGTGCCCGCTGGTGACCGCGCCGTTGACCATGCAGTCACTCGCCGTGTCGCTGTGCGCGAGCCCGCCGGAGTGGCCGATCTCATGACACGCCGTCTTCTCCCGGTTGAGCGTGTTGGTGAGCAGGGTGGGGTTCAGCCGTACGCGGGCCTGCTCGCACTCGTTGGCGCTGTTCTTGGCCAGGCAGAGGTAGTCGCCGCGAGTCGTGCTCGACGACATGGTGTGCCAGATCAGGTCCGTCACGGATCCGCACGTCCCGATGAACGTGTCGAAGTACGACGTCTGGCTGTCCAGGTTCCCCATGCCGTAGTTCGCGGCCGAGCGCAGGTCGGACGCCGTGAACGACGACCCCCAGCAGTACGTGTGGTCGAAGTTGTCGGGCAGGCAGCCGCTGACCGAGTTGCAGCCGTTGAACTCGTCGGCGGTGGCCGGTGCCGCGGGCGCGGCGATCGTCACCCCTGCCAGCAGGGCGCTGCAGAGCAACATGACCCGGGAACGATGCACGGCGGACTCCTTAGGTCCGCGCACTCCTCGGGGGTAGCCCGTTCTGACGGGCAGAAGCACGGCGAAGGCGTCACTGTCGTCCCCTATGCCCACACCGGTCAACGGCGCACGCCTCACCCCGGGCTGGACGTGTCTCTCACGGATCGCACGGCGGAGAAGCGACGACGCCGCGAGGCGCCTGCCCTGGGCGTCCTGCAGCAGATCAGGGACGCCCTAGAAGCGCGGGGGCTCCGTGTAGGCGCCCCACTCGTCGCGCAGGGCGTTGCAGATCTCGCCCAGCGTCGCCTCGGCGCGGACCGCGTCGAGCATCGGCGGGATCATGTTCTCGTCGGTACGCGACGCCGCGACCATGCGCGCCAGCGCCGCGTCCACCGCCGCCGCGTCGCGCGCGGCCTTGCGCTCGCCGAGCTGCGACCGCTGGTCGCGCTCGACCTCGTGGCTGATGCGCAGGATCTCCAGCTCGTCGTCGTCGGACGACGTGAGCGTGTTGACCCCGACGATCTTCTTGGTGCCCTTCTCGAGGGCCGTCTGGTACTGGAACGCCGCCTCGGCGATCTCGGACATGAACCAGCCGTCCTCGATGCCCCGCAGGATGCCCGACGTCATCGTGCCGTCGGTGCCCATGTCCTTGATGCGGGCGAAGATCTCCTCGGCCTGCCGCTCCATCTCGTCGGTCAGCGCCTCGACGTACCAGGAGCCGCCGAGCGGGTCGACGACGTTGGCGACGCCGGTCTCCTCCATGATCACTTGCTGCGTACGCAGCGCGATCTGCGCCGCGCGCTCGCTCGGCAGCGCCAGCACCTCGTCCAACGCGTTGGTGTGCAGCGAGTTCGTGCCGCCGAGGACCGCGGACAGCGCCTCGATGGCCGTGCGCACGATGTTGTTGTCGGGCTGCTGCGCGGTGAGCGAGACGCCGGCGGTCTGGGTGTGGAACCGCAGCCACTGGGCGCGTTCGTCGGTGGCGCCGTAGACGTCGCGCAGCCAGCGCGCCCAGATCCGCCGCGCCGCGCGGAACTTCGCGATCTCCTCGAAGAAGTCCACGTGCGCGTCGAAGAAGAAGGACAGCCCGGGCGCGAAGACGTTGACGTCGAGGCCGCGCGAGAGCCCGAGCTCGACGTACGCGAAGCCGTCGGCGAGCGTGAACGCCAGCTCCTGCGCGGCCGTCGAGCCGGCCTCGCGGATGTGGTAGCCGGAGACCGACAGCGGCTTGTAGCGCGGGATCTCCGCGGCGCAGTACGCCATGAGGTCGCCGATGAGGCGCAGGTGCGGCTGCGGCGGGAACAGCCACTCCTTCTGCGCGATGTACTCCTTGAAGATGTCGGTCTGCAGGGTGCCGTCGAGCGTGGAGATGTCGACGCCGTCGCGCTCGGCGGCGACGAGGTACATGCAGAACACGGGCACCGCGGGGCCGCTGATCGTCATCGACGTGGTGACGTCGGAGAGCTTGATGTCGGAGAACAACGTCTCCATGTCGGCCGCGCTGTCGATCGCGACGCCGCAGTGCCCGACCTCGCCGAGGCTGCGCGGGTCGTCGCTGTCGCGGCCCATGAGAGTCGGCATGTCGAACGCCACGCTCAGACCGCCCCCGCCCTCGGCGAGGATCATCTTGTAGCGCTCGTTGGTCTGCTTCGCGTTGCCGAAGCCGGCGAACTGCCGGATCGTCCACGGCCGCGTGCGGTAGCCGGTGGCGTACAGGCCGCGGGTGAACGGGAACTCGCCGGGCCAGCCGATTCGCTCGAACCCCTCGACGGTCTCACCGGGACGGGGGCCGTAGACCGGCTCCACCTCGACGCCGGAGAGGGTGGTGAAGTCGGCGTCGCGCTTCCGCGCTGCGTCGTAGCGCTGCTGCCAGCGCGCGCGGCCCGCGGCGATCTCGTCAGTCATGGCTCCAGGGTACCGGGGCGGGTTCCGCGGTTTCGCCGCGCGGGCGGCGTGCGGTACGTACCGTTACCGGCATGAACGTCCGCATGCTCCGCCTCGCCGCGATCCCGCTCGGCGGCGCCATGGTGCTCGGCGCCGTGGTGGCCGTCGCGTCCAGCGGCTCCGGCGGCGGCGCGGGCGTCGCCCAGGGCCCGCCTTCGCTGACGCCGACCCCGAGCGAGACGCCGTCCCCGACGCCGAGCGAGACCCCCTCGCCGACGCCGACCGCGGTGCCGACGACCGCGCCGCCGCCCACGACCGCCGCGCCGACCACGCCGGCGCCGAAGCCGGTGCGCTGCGGGACGTTCAAGCACTCGCCCATGTCCGACGGGTTCATCAGCGGCAGCGTCGTCGACACCGCGGGCCGCCCGCTGGAGAACGTCGCCATCTACACGCCCGCCAACTGCGGCGGCCACGAGCCGAAGGCCGGCGTCAACCGCACCGACGCGGCAGGCCGCTTCGCCCTGCCGTGCTCGTCCAAGGCGCCGTCATGGGTCGTGGCCGCGCCGTTCGAGTGGTGGATCCGCAAGCCCACGACCAGCGCGCCGGTCGGCTTCGGCTGGCTGACGACGGAGTACGGCAAGGTGCCCTGCGGCACGTCGTACACCGTGCGGCTCCAGCCCGCCGCCACCATCGGCGTGCGGCTCGTGGACTCCGCCGGCAAGGCGGTCGCCCGGAGCACGACGTTCAGGCTCAAGATCGGCGCCGCCGAGCGCGACACGGCCGACCGGGCAGAGGGCATCGGCACCGTCGTCACCGACGAGAGCGGCCTCGCGACCGTGACGGGACTCGCGCCGGGGACGTACCTCCTCCTGGGCGAGGCGGCCGATGGGACCGCGCTGCGCAAGGTCGTGACCGTCTCCGCCGGCCGTACGACGTCGGTCCAGGTCGTCGTCAAGGACGCGGCGTCGCCGACGCCGACCGCGAGTCCGACTCCGACGCCCACGGTGACGACGGGCGGCGACCTGCCGGTGGTCGGCTAGGTCACCGTCAGCGTGCGGGTCGGCGAGACCGCCCGCGCGTGCCGCGTCGTCGCGTCGTACACGACCCGGTAGGACATCGAGCCGCGCGTCCGCGCCGTGACCTTCACGACGTACGCGCTCGTCCGCGTGAGGTACGCCGTCGTCACCCGCTGCCAGCCGTCGCTCGTGTAGCGCTCGACGCGCACGGGCCGGCCCGCCAGCACCGGCGAGACCCGGCCGCTCAACGTCACCGTCGTGCCCGCGGGCACCGAGCCCTTCGAGAACGCCGCCGTGACCACGGGCCGCACGAGGACCTTGCGCACCGCGCTGGTGGCGGGGAGCGACGCGGCGTCGCCGGCGTAGGAGAGCCTGACCTCCGAGTGCTCGCTCAGGCGCAGCGAACGCGACACCGTGCCGGTCGGCGAGGTGACGAGCGTGACGTACGGCGTGCCCCACGACGCCGTGCCGGACCGCCGGACGTACACCTCGACGAGCCGGCCCGGCAGCGCGCCGAGGGCGGTCGTCAGCGTCCCCGTGACGAGCGCGCCCTCGCCGTACGTCGTCAGCGACGGCGCCGAGGCGGACAGCGCGGCCGCCGCCTTCGGCGCGGCGGGGTTGCCGACGAAGACAGGTGCGGAGTAGCGCGAGGGCGGGCCCGCGCCGACGGTGTTGACCGCGGTGACGGAGACGGCGTACTCGGACCCCGGCTGGGCCGGCACCGTCACCGTGCGCGCCGTCGCGGGGACGACGCGCGTCGCGCCGCCGGGGCTGACCCGCACGCGGTACTCGGAGACGGCCCGGCCGCCGGCCTGGGCGGGTGGCTCCCAGGTCGCGGTGACGGAGGAGGCTCCCGCCGTCGCGACGACGTCGAGCGGCACGGTCGGCGGGGTCGCGGTCTGGGCGACGGCGCAGGCGGGTTTCGCCGCGGCGGGGGCGACGTCGGTGTGCCGGTCCGGGTCGCGCACCTGTCCGGCGACCGGCCCGCCGGGCTGTCCCCACCAGACCCGCGTCGTCGTCGTCTCGACGGTGTTGTCGAGGTCGTAGTCGCTGGTGTCGAAGTCCCTGGCGTTTCCGGTGAGCGCGCTGTCGGACAGCGCGAGCGCTTCTTGGCCATGCGCGCGGAAGCCCGCGCCGTTCTCCCTGATGTCGAGGCACGACAGCGTCGCGGCGCTGTTCCAGACGGACAGCGCGGCCGACCCGAACCCGTCCCACAGCCTCGCGGTACGCCGGAAGACCGACTCGGTCACGAGCCCGTCCGCGTCCGTGAGCGTGAGCCCGTTGCTGTCCATGTCCTCGAACGTCGTGTCCCTGACGAGGTTCCCGTCGCGGCCGAACAGGTACGCGCCCGCGAACCGCAGCCGCGACCGCGTGATCGACGCCGCGCTGCCGTGGGCGTGGATGCCGCCGGCGACGTACGACGAGTCGACGACGAGCCCGTACGCCGTCGACCCGGGCGCGGGGCTCGACTGGGCCATGAGCTTGACGGCGCCGTGGACGCGCGCGTCGTGCAGGGCGATCCCGCCCGCCTTGCCCGTGGCCGGGTCGGGCACGGACTCGACGACCACGCGATCGCTGGTGTCGAAGACGGTCGGGTTGTCGCACGCATCCGGCGGGCATACGTCGACGTCGTCGGAGGGCGTCGTGATCAGGGCGCCGCCGGCGGTGGCGTCGAGCCGTGCGCCGCGCAGCCGGATCGGCGCGGAGGTCTTCACGACGGCACCGGCCGGCAGCGTCAGCGTGCGCGGGCCCGTGACGGTGAGCGCGGGGTCGGTGTAGCCGAGGTCGCTGCCGAGGACGTACCCGACGCGGTGCGGGTACGGCGCCGCGGACGGCGTCACCCACGTCACGTCGTGGGCCGTCGTCACCCGCCACAGCAGGAGGGCAGCGCTGTCGCCGCGCGCGTAGTTGCGGTCGACGGTCCCGCTCGGGCCGAGCCGCACGTGCGCGCCCGCGAGCCGGTACGCGTAGCCGGAGAGGTCGCCGGTGGCGACGTTGTCGCGGATCGTGATGGCCGACGGCTTGCTCTGCCCCCGGCCGGCGACCTGCGCGGCGAACTCGCCGTCGCCGGTGAACGTGTTGCGCACGACCTCCGCCGCGAGCGCCGAGTCGAGCTGCAGCGAGCGCAGCCGCGACCCGGCGACGACGGCGCGGTCGGCGCCGATGGCGTACACGTCGTCGTCGGTCGTCGAGTCCGTCAGCGCGAAGGCGCCGAGCGGCGAGGCCGTCCGGAGGTACGCGCCGCGCAGGGTGCCCCGCACGATCCGGACGTCGCCGGTGCGGTCCTGGTCGACCTTCAGCCCGACCGAGCGGATGCCGCCCCACTTCGTCGTGACGCAGTTCCGCAGGCAGCCGAGCTCCGCGGCGAGCGGGTCGCGCGCGTTGACGAAGCGCGCGCCGCCCGCCGTCGCGTCGATGCCCGAGGCGCGCAGGTGGAGAAGGCCGTTGGCGTTGCCGTACCCGAGCTTGCCGAGTGCCGCGACGAGACCGTTGGCGGGCACGGTCACCGTGCCCTGCCTGACCGTGAGGGTGCCGCGATCGTCGTCGCCCTCGCCGATGACGTAGCCGAGCGTGTGGTCGGTGGCGCCGTTGCGCGGCGAGACCCAGGCGACGTCGCCGATGGCGGTGCCCGCGAGCGCGACGGCGTCGAGGCCGTTGCCGCCGCCACGGAAGCCGTGGACGTCGTGGCCGGCGCCGAGGGAGTACGCGCCGTGCAGGTAGACGGCCGGCTTACCGAGGTCGTCGTCGGGCCCGGCCGCGCCGCTGCGGCGCACGGTGACGTCGCGGACGTACGGCCGGCACAGGTCGCGCAGCTCGGCGCCGATCCCCGGCACGTCCTCGACGACGAGACCGTCGACCCGTACGTCGTCCACGCGCGGGCAGCCGTCCGCGCCGTTCATCCCGCGAACCAGCGGCCCGCGGCCCGCCCTGCGCACGGTCGTCCGCGTCAGGTGGACCGCCGCCCACACCATCACGTCGAGGCTCTCGTCCGTCATGTCCTCGACCGTGACGTCGGTCAGCGCGAGCGTGCCGATGGGCTGCGCGCCGTTCGTCGTGTTGCCCCACGCGACGATGCCGTCGACCCCGCCCGCGAACGTCGTCCCCGTCACGGCCACCGCCGCGCCGGTCCCCGTCAGGGGGTAGCCCGCGCGGACCGCCAGGCCCGCGCGGGCGCCACGGACCGCGCCGCCCGTCATGTCGACGGTCGCGGCGTCACCGGTCACCGCGATCCCGCGCCAGCCGGTGTCCTCGCCGCACTCCGGCGCGAACGACGACGGGCAGGTCGCGATCCCCGCGCTCGCGTCGGCGGCGCTCGTGAACGTCGTTCCCTTCGCGTCGAGCAGGCCGTCGGTGACGGCGACGCCGCCCCAGCACGCGTCGACGGCGTCGTACCAGCAGGTGCTGGACTCCGGGCCGCCGCGCTCCACGACCTTGACGACGCTCCCCTGCGGGAAGGCGAGGGACTTGCCCGGCTCCATCCGTACGGCGCCCGCGAGGAAGCCCAGCGGCGCCGGCGTACCCGCGGGGACGACCTCGGGCGTACGCCAGACGAGGTCGCGCGTGTGCCGCAGGTCGAGGACCACGGCGTCGACCGCGTTGCCGCTGCCGAGGACGTCCTCGATGTCGCCGCCCGCGCCGTACGACCCCTTCAGGCGCCTGATCCACGCGGCCTCGGAGACCGGCGCGACCGTGCCGCTGCCGGTGACGACGACGCCCTTGACCGAGGCGGGACCGTAGGTGTCCACGAGCAGGCCGCGCCCGCCCGCGCGCTCGACGGCGAGGCCGTCCACCCGGATCGGGCACGGCCGCGGCAGCTGTGAGGTGCAGGTGAGTGCCGCGCCCGCGCCGCCGACGTCGCGGACGGTCACGTCGTTGAGGCGGACCGGCATGTCCTCGGCGCGCAGGCCGTCGCGGCTGGCGTCGGCGAGCAGCGCGTCGTCGAGGCGGAGGTACGACGCACGCTTCACGACGCGCACGGCGTCGACCGCGTGGTGCACGGCCGAGCGGGTCAGCGACAGCGTGCTGCTCGTCCGCGGCGCGTGGAGGCCCGACGACGTCCACTCGTCGAGAACGATGCCGTCCCACTCGCCGGGCGTGCCGTCCTCGCCGCGCAGGACCGAGTCGACGAGGCGTACGCCACCGCCGGCGACCGACACGCCCGCGGTGCCCGGATACGACGACGAGAGGAACCGCACCTCAGCGCCCTCGGCCACCAGCGTCGCGCCGATCGGGACCTCGAGGCCGAGCCGGCAGACGCGGTACGGCGACCCCGCCGCCGTCCACGTCGTCGTCCCGAGGGGCAGCGGCCCGCAGACCTGCGTACCGCCAGGCGGCATCTCGGGCCACGGCGGCGCGTCGGCGCTGGGCGTCGCGAGGACGCTGGGGCTCTCGGCACTCAGGTCCCCGGCGCGGGCCGTGACGGTGACGTCGTACGGCACGCCGTTGACGAGCCCGGGGACGACCGCCTCCCGCGCGTCGGGACCGGTCTCGACGGACACCGGGCTGCCGGTCTCGTCGTCCCTGGCGGCCGTGACGACGTAGCCCGTGATCGGGGCGCCGCGCTCGGGTCCTGGCACCAGCCACTCGGCGTGGATCGCGCCGTCGGCGGGGTCGGCCAGCACGCGGCGCGGCGTCCGCGGGCCGTCGTGCCCCACGAAGACTCCCGCGCCGAGCACCGGTCCGTCCGAAGGTGCGGTGGTCGGCGAGCCGGCGTGGCGGACCGTGTAGAAGCGGCCGCTCGGCGGCGTGACCGCGAACTGCGCGGCACCGTGCTCGTCGGTCGTCGCGTCGCCCGCCGGCACCCACTCGCCCTCGGTCCCGGCGCGCTCGTACAGGTCGACGCGCTGCCCGGCGACGGGCTCGTCCGCGGCGTCGAAGAGGTGCGCGACGATCCCGCGCGGCTCGCCCTCGAGCGTGCTGGCGAAGCCGGTGTGCGCCTCGAGGACGGTCGCGCCCGGTGCGGCGACGGCGGGTGCCGGCGAGACGAGCCCGGCGCAGCCCACCACGACGGCGAGCGCGCACGCGACCGCCGGCCTTGCTCTCATCCAGCAACCCCCAACGTGTGACCTTCGTCCCACGGTAGGCGACCGGCACGCCGTAGGGAGGCGTTCGCATTTTCTTACTGATTCCAGCTTAGGTGCCGGCCGCGCCGCGGAGGGCCTCGGCCTGCCGGTCTGACCGCCTTCGGGCAGGGCAGGCGAGGGTGCGCGGCGAATGTCGTTCAGCATGCGCCGTTCCGTGATCCTCGCCGCCCTGCTCGCCGCCGTCGTCGTCGTGCCGACCCTCGCGCACGAGGGGCACGTACACCCCGGCACGCTCGACGGCAAGGCGAAGAAGTCGTGGGCGTTCAAGGCCGACGTGCACGACCCGCAGATCCACCTGCTGGCCGAGACCGTCGCCAACCCCGTCGACGCCGAGGTCACCAGCGAGTGCGTCAAGCCGCGCTGCCACGCGTTTCCCTTCACCGTGAAGCCGGCGCGCGGCGTCAGCTCCAGTACGCCGCTGTCGATCCGCGTCGGGTGGACGCTGCCGACGTCGCGGTTCTGGCTGCATCTCGTCGACCTGAACAAGCGCGCGCCGTTCTCGCGGGCGTTCTGCGGGACGTTCTACGTCACGGGCGGGACGTCGGCGACCGTGCGGATGAACTCGTTGAAGCCCGGCAAGTACGCCGCGTGGGTGACGGTGCAGCAGCTCGTCGCGCCCGACACCATCACCGGCACCGTGACGTACCCGGCCAAGCACAAGCCCGCCGCCAACCCCGGCCCGTTCCCGACCGAGCTGTTCGTCAACGGCTGCAACGCCTGACCGCCTGGGCCCCGGCGCGTGCTCGCCCTGACTACTGGTGAGTAGCGACGTCGGGGTTCACCAGTTCGTGCTCAGCGCGAGCCGTCAGTCACCGGTCATGCCGAGCGGGCTGCGGTGGGCGGGCTGGTAGAGGCCCATCTTGCCCGCGCCGGGCACGTGCATCGTGATGAGCCGGCCCCAGCCCTGGTCGGTGACCTCGCCCTCGAACTCCACGCCCTTCGCGCGCAGCTCGGCGACAGTCGCGTCCACGTCGTCGCACATCAGGAAGAGCTCGTGGCCCGCCGGCGCGTCGGGCCCGGTCTCGTGGATGCCGAGCTCCGTCGGCGGCTGCTGGAAGATCAGCCATCCGCCGCCGTCGTCCACGTGCTTCCAGCCGATGACGTCGCGGAAGAACGCCCGCGCCAGCGCGGCGTCCTCGGCGTAGACGATGGTGTGCGCGGCGTTGATCACGACGTGACTCCCTCCACGAGGCGGTCGGCGGCGGCGTACGGGTCGGTCTTGCCCGCCACCACCTCCTCGGCCAGCGTGTCGAGCGCGGTGCCGGCGTGCAGGTCGCCGAGGCGTTCGCGCAGCGCGGTCAGCGCGATGGCCTCGATCTCCCCGGCGGCACGGCGCGTACGCCGCCGTTCCAGCTCGCCCGACGACGCCAGCCACTCCCAGTGCTCGTCCAGCTTGTCGACGAGCTCGGCGACGCCCTCGGAACGCGCCGCCACCGTCTTGACGATCGGCGGCTTCCAGCCGCCGTGCGGGCCGTCGCCCTGGCTGATCATGTTGCGCAGGTCGCGCACGGTGTTGTCGGCGCCCTCACGGTCGGCCTTGTTGACGACGTACACGTCCGCGACCTCGAGGATGCCGGCCTTCGCCGCCTGGATCGCGTCGCCCATGCCGGGCGCCAGCAGAACGATCGTCGTGTCGGCCAGCCCCGCGACCTCGACCTCCGCCTGACCGACGCCGACGGTCTCCACGAGGATCACCTCGCACCCCGCCGCGTCGAGCACGCGCAGCGCCTGCGGCGTCGCCCACGACAGCCCGCCGAGGTGCCCGCGCGACGCCATCGACCGGATGAACACCCCCGCGTCCGTCGCGTGGTCCTGCATCCGCACCCGGTCCCCGAGCAGCGCTCCCCCGCTGAACGGCGACGACGGGTCGACCGCGAGCACGCCGACCCGTAGCCCCCGAGCGCGGAACGCCGTCACGAGCGCCGCCGTGGACGTGGACTTGCCGACGCCGGGCGAGCCGGTGAGGCCGATGATGCGCGCGCGCCCTGTCTTGGGGGCCAGCGCGGCCATGACCTCACGCAGCTCCGGCGCGGCGTCCTCGACCAGCGAGATCAGCCGTCCGACGGCGCGCGGCGACCCGTCCTCGGCCGCCGCGACGAGGTCCGCGACCGAGGCTTTCACGGGGCCCCCGCGGCGGCGCGAGCGCAGCGAGCGGCGGCGTGGGGTTGGCTCAAGAAACGCGGAGGATCAGCGCGTCGCCCTGCCCGCCGCCGCCGCACAGCGCGGCCGCGCCGATGCCGCCGCCGCGACGCCGCAGCTCGAACGCCAGGTGCAGCGCGATACGCGCGCCCGACATGCCGATCGGGTGCCCGAGGGAGATCGCGCC
This sequence comes from Frankiaceae bacterium, assembly GCA_035556555.1. Classification (GTDB taxonomy): domain Bacteria; phylum Actinomycetota; class Actinomycetes; order BP-191; family BP-191; genus BP-191. Next base: position 47,523 of record DATMES010000021.1, on the reverse strand, counting down.
GCCGTCGACGTTGACGATCGACGGGTCGATGCCGAGCTCGCGCGTGGACCAGATGCCGACCGACGCGAACGCCTCGTTGATCTCGACCAGCGACAGGTCCGACGGCGACAGCCCCTCGCGGGCGAGCGCCTTCTTGATGGCGTTCGACGGCTGCGCCTGCAACGACGCGTCCGGGCCGGCGACGACGCCGTGCGCACCGATCTCGGCGATGGGCGTGCAGCCGTACCGCTCCGCCGCGGCCTTCGACATGACGACGACCGCGCACGCGCCGTCGGAGATCTGCGACGCCGAGCCGGCGGTGATCGTGCCGTCCGCGGCGAACGCCGGGCGCAGGCGAGCGAGCGACTCGACGGTCGTCTCGGGACGTACGCCCTCGTCCTCCGCGAACACCAGCGGGTCGCCCTTGCGCTGCGGGATCGAGACGGGCACGAGCTCCTCGTCGAAGCGGCCCTCCTTGATGGCCGCCGCGGCGAGCTCGTGCGACCGCGCGGAGAACTCGTCCTGCTCCTCGCGGGAGATGCCGAGCTTGGCGTTGTAGCGCTCGGTCGACTCGCCCATCGCGACCTGGTCGAAGGCGCAGAACAGCCCGTCGTACGCCATCGAGTCGACGAGCGTCGTGTTGCCGTACTTGAAGCCCGCGCGCGAGCCGGGGAGCAGGTGCGGCGCCTGCGTCATCGACTCCATGCCGCCCGCCACGACGACCTCGAACTCCCCGGCCGCGATGAGCTGGTCGGCGAGCGCGATCGAGTCGATGCCGGAGAGGCAGACCTTGTTGATGTTGATCGAGGGAACGGTCATCGGGATGCCGCCCTTGACCGCCGCCTGCCGCGCGGGGATCTGCCCCGCGCCGGCCTGGAGGACCTGCCCGAGGATGACGTACTCGACCTGGTCGCCGGTGATGCCCGCGCGCTCCAGCGCGGCCTTGACCGCGACCCCGCCGAGGTCCGCGGCGGAGAAGCCGGCGAGGCTCCCCTGCAGCTTGCCGATCGGCGTACGCGCGCCGCTGACGATCACCGAGCCGGACATGAGGTCCCTCCTGAGACTCCGCGTTGACTCCTGCCAGGATACGGGCGTGCGACCGCAGACGCGCTACGCGACCAACGCGGGCGTGAGCATCGCGTACCAGGTCGTCGGGGAGGGCCCCGTCGACCTCCTCTGGGTGCCCGGCTGGCTGTCGCACCTCGACCTGCTCTGGCTCGACCCGTCGTACGAGCGGTTCGTCCAGCGGCTCACCCGCTTCGCGCGCGTCATCCTCTTCGACAAGCGCGGCACCGGCCTGTCCGACCCCGTCGCGCCGGAGGTGTCGTTCGACGACAGGGTCGAGGACATCGGCGCGGTGCTGGACGCGGCGGGCTCGCGGAGCGCGTTCGTCATGGGCTACTCCGAGGGCGCCGCGCTGTCGGCGATGTTCGCGCTGCGTCACCCGGACCGCGTCCGCGGGCTGGTCCTGGCCAGCGGCTTCGCGTGCGGCAAGGAGACGCCCGAGCGGCCCTGGGGGCTGCCCACGCATCTCTACGATCTCCTCACCGACATCGTCGAGGAGCACTGGGGCGAGGGGCGGCTGACGGACGTGTTCGCGCCGTCCGTCGCGGACGACCCGTGGAGCCGCCGCTTCGTCGGCCTGATCGAACGCTCCGCGGGCAGCCCCTCGATGGTCCGCGCGATCGGCGACTTCATCGGCGGCATCGACGTCACGGCCCTGCTCCCCTCGGTGAACGTCCCGGCGCTGGTGCTCCACCGCGCCGACGAGGTCGTGCCCCTCGCCGCGGCCGAGCACCTTGCCGCCAACATCCCCGGCGCTCGTCTCGCGGTGCTCCCCGGCGTCGACCACCTCGTCTGGATCGGCGACACCGGCGCCGTCGTCGCGGAGGTCGAGGAGTTCGTGTCGGGTACGCGGCCGGGCGCGGCCGACGACCGGCGCGTGCTCACGCTGATGTTCACCGACCTCGTCGGCTCGACGTCCAAGGCCGCCTCCGACGACGCGGGCTGGACGCGGGACGTCGACCGGCTGCTCGTCACGACCGCCGACGTCGCCGAACGCTACGGGGGCCGCGTCGTGAAGTCCCTCGGCGACGGCAGCCTGCTCGTCTTCGACGGGCCGACGACGGCCGTACGCTGCGGCGCCGACCTCGCGGCGCAGGTCGCCGGCCTCGGAATGCCGCTGCGCGTCGGCGTGCACACCGGCGAGGTCGAGGTCCGCGACGGCGACGTGGCCGGCGTCGCGGCGGCGGTCGCCGCGCGGGTCTGCGCCACGGCCGGCGCGGGCGAGGTGCTCGTGTCGTCCACGGTGCGCGACCTCGTCCTCGGCTCGGACATCACCTTCGAGGACGCCGGGTGGCACCCGCTCAAGGGGCTGGCCGACGAGTGGCGGCTCTGGCGCGTACGCAGCGACCCCGGCCTGCGGCCCGTCGGAGCGTCCGCGCCGGAGCCGAAGGCTATGGACCGCGCGCTCACGGTGGCCTCGCGGCGTACGCCACGGTTGACCAGGACCATGATGCGGGTAGTCACGGGGCGACGCTGAGGAGGAGCGCGCAATGCTGACCCGCATCGACCACGTCGGGATCGCCTGTCACGACCTCGACGAGAAGGTCGAGTTCTACGAGACGACGTTCGGCCTCACGGTCGCGCACCGCGAGACCAACGAGGAGCAGGGCGTCCACGAGGCGATGCTGCTCGTGGCCCCCGGCTCGTACGTCCAGCTGCTCCAGCCGACGAGGCCGGACTCGCCGGTCGGCAAGTTCCTCGCGCGCCACGGCGAGGGGGTCCACCACATCGGCTACGGCGTCGACGACGTGACCGCGGCGCTGGAGGACCTGGGTCTCAAGGGCGTCCCGCTCGTCGACCAGAGGCCGAGGCACGGGTCGATGGGCGCCTCGATCGCGTTCCTCCACCCGAAGGGTGTGGGCGGCGTTCTCACCGAGCTGGTGCAAGCCGTCCAGTGACGGAGCCGACCGGGCTCGCGAAAGCGGCCATCGCGGAGGGCGAACGCGTCGCCCGCCGCGGCCGGATCCGCGAGGTCGTGTTCGGCGCGCAGGACGGCCTGCTCTCCACGCTCGCGCTCGTCACGGGCGTCCGCGGCGCCGACGCGACGCGGTTCGCGATCCTCGTCGCGGGCTTCGCCGGGCTGCTGTCGGGAACGATCTCGATGGCGCTCGGCGCGTACATCGCCGCCAAGAGCCAGCGCGACGTCTTCACCAACGAGCTGGAGAACGAACGCCGCCAGCTCGAGGCGCGCCCGCACGTCGAGGTCATCGAGCTGGCTGACATCTTCCAGGCCGAGGGGCTCGACTACGACGCCGCCAACAAGGCCGCCCACGCCATCGCCACCAATCCCGAGGTGATGCTCAAGACGATGGCCGAGAAGGAGCTCGGGATCCCCTACGACCCCTCCGGATCACCACTCGGCGACGGCGCCACGATGGGCGCGTCGTTCGTCGTGGGAGCGGCCGTGCCCATCGTGCCGTACCTTTTTCTCGGCACTACGGGAGGACTTGTCCTGTCTGTCCTGCTGACACTGGGAACTCTGTTCGTCATGGGAGTGGTCAAGGCGCGGCTCGCGGGGGAACACTGGTTCCGCAGCGGCGCCGAGATCGCTGGTCTCGCGGGGGCGGCGGCGCTGCTGGCCTACGTCGTCGGTACGGTGCTGCCGAACGCTCTCGGCATCGCCCCACCGGCCGGCTGACATGTCGGGAGGATCGCGCATGCAGGTCGCGGACGGGACGCTGCACCTCGGTGCGGAGCCCGACGCGGTGCAGCGCGCCCGGCGCTGGGTCGCCGAGGCGCTGGAGGGCACGCCGTACGCCGAGCTGATCCCCGATGCCGAGCTGGTGGTCAGCGAGCTGGTGACCAACTCCCTCCTCCACGGCTCGCCGCCGGTCACCGTCCGCGTGGACGTGGACGACGTCGTCCGCATCGAGGTGTCCGACGGCACCCGCATCGCGCCGGTCCGCGGCTTCGCGCGCGCCGACGCGATGACCGGCCGCGGCCTCTCGCTCGTCGCGGCACTGGCCCGCGACTGGGGCGTCACTCCCCACGGCGACGGCAAGGTCGTCTGGTGCGAGCTGGTCGTGGGCGGCGCCCCCGGTGACGCCGACGCGGACACCGACGTCGACGCGCTGCTCGCCGCGTGGGGCGACGACCTCGACGACGGCGGCCCCGAACGCCACACCATCTCGCTCGGTGACGTGCCCACGGACCTGCTGCTCGCCGCGAAGGCGCACGTCGACAACCTCGTCCGCGAGTTCACGCTCGCCGCGCACGGCGCCGACGCGGGCACCACGGCGGCCATCCCGTCCCAGCTCGCCGAGCTGATCGAGGCCGTCGTGACGCGGTTCGCGGAGGCACGCCAGGCCATCAAGCGTCAGGCCATCGACGCCGCGACGCGGGGGGTGGACCGTACGACGCTGACGCTGACGCTGCCCGTCGAGGCCGCCGACGCCGGCGAGGCGTACGTCGCGGCCCTGGACGAGATCGACACGTACGCCCGCGCGGCCCGGCTGCTCACGTTGGAGACGCCGCCGCAGCACCGCGTGTTCCGCCGCTGGTACGTCGAGTCGCTCGTGACGCAGCTGCGCGCGGTCGCGTCGGGCGAGACCCCGCGTCCGCCGGAGACGTTCGAACGCCGCCTCCTCGAGGAGGTCAACGTCGTCACCGTCGCGCGCCGCGCCGCCGAGCGCGCGGCGCGGCTGCAGAACGTCACCGCCGCGCTCGCCGCGACGACGAGCGTCGGCGACGTCGGAGGGGTCGTCCTCTCCGAGGCGGTGGACGCGCTCGGCGCGTCCGGCGGCGTCCTCGTCGTGGCCGACGAGGAGCGCCTCGGCGTGCGCGCGACCGTCGGCTACAGCGAGGGCGTCGTCGAGCGGATCCGCGCCGAGAGCACCGACGAGCAGCTCCCCGCGGCGATCGCGCTGCGGACCGGCGAGGAGGTCTGGCTCGAGTCCCGCGAGGAGCGCGACGAGCGGTTCCCCGGGCTGGCCGGCCTCGAGCCGGGCACCGTGTCGATGTGCGCGGTACCGCTGAAGGCGGGCGCCGAGATCCTCGGGGCGTTGCGGTTCTCGTTCGACGGGCCGCACCTGTTCGACGGTGACGAGCGGTTGTTCGTCCGTACCCTCGCCGCGCAGACCGCGCAGGCCATGGAGCGCGCGCAGGCTCTCGCCGAGGCGCGCGCGGCCAACGACAAGCTGTCGTTCCTCGCGGACGCGTCCGCGGCGCTCGCGCAGTCGCTCGACTACCGCGAGACGCTCGCCGGCGTCACGCGGCTCGCCGTCCCCCGCCTCGCCGACTGGTGCGTCATCCACGTCGCCGAGGAGGGCGCGATCACCGCGCTCGCCGTCGCGCACGTCGACCCCGAGAAGGTCGCGATGGCGGAGAGCTTCCAGCACCGCTACCCCGTCGACCCGGAAGGCTCCGACGGCGTCGCGCGCGTGCTGCGTACGGGCGACAGCGAGCTGTACCACCACATCACCGACGAGATGCTCGTCGGCGCCGCGCGCGACGACGAGCACCTCGCGCTCATGCGCGACCTCGGCTTCGTCAGCGCGCTGCTCGTGCCGCTGTCGGCGCGCGGGCGCGTCTTCGGGACGCTGTCGATGGTCTACGCCGAGTCGGGGCGGACGTACGACGAGGCCGACCTCGCCATCGCCGTGGACCTCGCGCACCGCGCCGCCCTCGCCATCGACAACGCCGACCTCTACCGCCGCCTCGCCGCCCAGGACTGAGCGCGGGTCCCCTCCTTCTCCGCAGTCCGCACGCCGATCTCGAGCGTGACGATCTTCGAAGAACGCGGGGATGCGACACCAGGTTTGGCGCGTGGCTACTCGTCGGTAACATCGGACGGAACGACGCGGCGCGACCGAGAGGCGGGCACGGTGAAGGACATCCTCAACGCGATCCTGGCTGGCGACACCCCCGGGGAGGAGTTCGCGGCGCTGCCGGTGCCTGAGTCGTACCGCGGCGTGGTCGTGCGCAAGGACGAGCAGGGCATGTTCGAGGGTCAGACGACCCGCGAGAAGGACCCCCGCAAGGCGCTGCACGTCGACGACGTGCCCGTGCCGGAGCTCGGCCCCGGCGAGGCGCTCGTCGCCGTCATGGCCAGCGCCGTCAACTACAACACCGTCTGGACGTCGATCTTCGAGCCGGTCTCGACGTTCAAGTTCCTCGAGCGCTACGGCCGCCTGTCGCCGCTGACCAAGCGCCACGACCTGCCGTACCACGTCGTCGGCTCCGACCTCGCCGGCGTCGTGCTGCGGACCGGCCCCGGCGTACACGCGTGGAAGCCCGGCGACGAGGTCGTCGCGCACTGCCTGTCGGTCGAGCTCGAGAGCCCCGACGGCCACAACGACACGATGCTCGACCCCGAGCAGCGCATCTGGGGCTTCGAGACCAACTTCGGCGGCCTCGCCGAGCTGGCCCTGGTCAAGACCAACCAGCTCATGCCGAAGCCCGCGCACCTGTCGTGGGAGGAGGCCGCCTGCCCTGGCCTCGTCAACAGCACGGCGTACCGCCAGCTCGTCTCCGTCAACGGCGCCAACATGAAGCAGGGCGACGTCGTCCTCATCTGGGGCGCGAGCGGCGGCCTCGGCTCGTACGCCACGCAGTTCGCCCTCAACGGCGGCGCGATCCCCGTCTGTGTCGTCTCCTCGCCGGAGAAGGCCGACATCGTGCGTTCGATGGGCGCCGAGCTGGTCATCGACCGTTCGGCGGAGGAGTACAAGTTCTGGAAGAACGACACCGAGCAGGACCCCAAGGAGTGGCAGCGCTTCGGCGCGAAGATCCGCGAGCTGACCGGTGGCGACGACCCGGACATCGTGTTCGAGCACCCTGGGCGCGAGACGTTCGGCGCGTCGGTCTACGTCACCCGCAAGGGCGGCACGATCGTCACCTGCGCCTCGACGTCGGGGTACATGCACCAGTACGACAACCGCTACCTCTGGATGAACCTCAAGCGGATCATCGGCTCGCACTTCGCCAACTACCGCGAGGCGTACGAGGCCAACCGGCTCATCGCCAAGGGCCTCATCCACCCGACGCTCTCGCGCGTCTACCCGATGGAGGAGACGGGGCAGGCGGCGTACGACGTGCACCGCAACCTGCACCAGGGCAAGGTCGGCGTGCTCTGCCTCGCGCCCGAGGAGGGGCTCGGCGTCCGCGACGCGGCGCTGCGCGCCAAGCACTTGGACGCGATCAACCGGTTCCGCGACGTCTGAGTACCGTCACGAGCGCCAGCCACTCGCCGAGCCCGAGCTGCACCGAGAACCCGTCCATGGCGACCCCTGGCCCGTAATGCCCGCGACGCCGACGGGGGTCGCGGCTAGCCTCGCCGGCATGCGGATCGAGCGCCACACCGACCCCGTCGCGTACGCCGCCCTCGTCCGGCCGTACCTCCTGCGCGACGAGCCGCGCTTCAACCTGGAGCTCGCCGTCCTCGCGCGGGTGGAGCGCGGCGAGACGTACGGCGGCGGCGCGCCGTTGCTCCTCACCGTCGGCGATGCTCCGGCCCTGATGACCCCGCCGTTCAACGTCCTCGTCGCCGCGGTGCCGCCCGACGGCGCGGCCGGGCTCGCGGCGTACCTCCACGCGGAGGGCGTCACGTTCCCCGGCGTCCTAGGCTCGCCCGAGACGACCGGCGTCCTCGCCGAGGAGTACACGCGGCTGTCCGGCAGGGCGCACCGCGTGACCCGCGAGCAGGGCGTCTACGTGCTCCGCGCGCTCGTCCCTCCCCGCCCGGCCCCCGGCGCGCCGCGCGTCGCCACGAGCGACGACTACGACGTCACCACCGCGTGGGCCGCGGCGTTCGCCGAGGAGGTCGGGCTGCCCGCCGGCGACCTCGCGCGGATGCGCGACCGCGTCGACGAGGGCATGGTCTGGCTCTGGGACGACGGCGGCCCGGTGAGCCTCGCAGGCTGCGGCGGCTTCACGCCGAACGGCGCCCGCGTCGGCCCCGTCTACACGCCGCCCGGCCTGCGCGGCCGCGGCTACGCGAGCGCCGTCACGGCCGGCGCGACGGAGGCGCTGCTCGGGCGCGGGCTGGCGTACACGTTCCTCTACACCGACCTCGCCAACCCGACCAGCAACCGCATCTACCGGGCGCTCGGGTACGAGCACGTGGCGGACGTTCGTGAGGTGTCGTTCGGCGGGTAGGTTCGCGGCATGTCCGACGACGAGCGCGGCTCCGGCGAGGCAGCGGACTCGGCCCGCGAGGCGAGCGAGGCGGGTGTGGCGAGCGCCGAGGCGCAGGTCGCCGCCGAGCGGGTCGCGGCCGCGGCCGCGGCGCTCGAAGGCGCCGAGGGCGACGACCGCGAGGAGAAGGTCCAGGACTTCGTCCACGCCGCCGCGGAGGCGGTCCGCGAGGCGCGCGAGGCGGAGGTCGAGGTCGGCGAGGCCACCGCCGCCGCCGAACTCGCCGGGGCCGCCGCGGTCGGGGTCGCCGGCGACGAGGGCCTCGCCGACGACCCGCTGCTCGACACCGCGATCCGGCAGATCGAGGCCGGCGCGACCGAGGAGCAGCCGTTCGGTACGCCGGGTGCCCCTGTCGGCGAGCGGACGCCGTTCCGGATCGCGTTCGCCGCGACGTGGGGCGTCCTCACCGCCCTGCTCATCGCGTACGCCATCGTCAACGTCCGCGACGTCATCGTGCTCATCGTCGTGTCGGCGTTCCTCGCCATCGGGCTCAACCCCGCGGTCGAGCTGCTGCACCGTCGCGGCCTCAAGCGCGGGCTCGCCGTGGCGGCGGTCATCGGGGCGGTGCTGCTGTTCGTCGGCGGCTTCGTCGCGGCGGCCGTGCCGCCCGTCGCGCGGCAGGCGACCGAGCTGCGCGAGACGCTGCCGAAGTACTCGACGCAGCTGCGCGAGAACCCCACGTTCCGCGAGTACGACGACAAGTACGACATCACGGTCAAGCTCGAGGACTGGGTCGAGGAACGCGGCAGCGCGGCGGCGGGCGCCGCCGTCAACGTCCTCACGACGGCGCTGGGCGTCATCTTCAAGACGCTGACGATCCTGATCATCACGCTGTACTTCCTCGGCGCGTACCCCCGGATCAAGCACGGCGCGTACCGCCTCATCCCGCGAACACGCAGGGCCAGGGCGGGCCTCATCGCCGACGAGATCCTCAGCCGCGTCGGCGGCTACGTCCTCGGCAACCTCGCCACGTCGTTCATCGCCGGAGTCTGCGCGCTGGTGTTCTTCCTGATCCTCGACGTGCCGTACCCGCTCGCGCTGGCGATGCTCGTCGCGATCCTCGACCTCATCCCGCTCGTCGGCGCGACCATCGCGGCCGTCGTCTGCACCGCGGTCGCGTTCTTCGTGTCGGTGCCCGTCGGCCTCGCGTCCGCCGGCTACTTCCTCGTCTACCAGCAGGTCGAGAACTACGTCCTCGTCCCGAAGGTCATGAAGCGCACCGTCGACATCTCCCCGCTCGCCACGATCATCGCGGCGCTCATCGGCGGCGCGCTGCTCGGCGTTCTCGGCGCGCTGCTCGCGATCCCCGTCGCCGCCGCGATCCAGCTCATCGGGACCGAGGTGCTCTACCCGCGTCAGGACGCGTCGTGACGACGATGCCGGCGGTCCGGTTCACCGGCGCCGGTGCGCGGCCGACGCTGGAGCACGTGCCGGTGCCGTTGCCGGGACCCGGCGAGGTGCGCGTACGGATCCGCGCCTGCGGGATCTGCGGCAGTGACGTGCACATCGTCCACGGCATCACACCGGCCGCCGTACCGCTGACCCTCGGCCACGAGCCGTCCGGGGTCGTGGACGACCCAGGCGACTCGTCGTGGGAGCCCGGCGCGCGGGTCTCCGTCGCGGCGGGCTACGGCTGCGGCGCGTGCGCCCTCTGCGAGGCGGACCGCGAGAACATCTGCCCGCGCCTGCACATCCCCGGCATCACGCGCGACGGGGCGCAGGCGACGTACGTCGTCGTCCCCGCCCGAGCGCTGATCCCGCTCCCCGACTCGGTCGACTTCGCCACCGGCGCGATCCTCACCGACGCCGTCGCGACGCCGTTCCACGCGATCCGCCGGTCGGGCGTCACGGCCGGGCAGACCGCCGTCGTGTACGGCCTCGGCGGGCTCGGGCTGCACGCCGTCACGATCCTCGAGCAGGTCGTCGGCGCGCGCGTCATCGGCGTCGACGTGCTGCCCGCCGCGCGCGAGCGGGCGCTGGCTTTCGGCGCCCACTCGGTGCTCGACGGCGCGGACCGGCCTGCCAAGGCGGTGCGCGACCTCACCGACGGCGGGGCGGACGTGACGTTCGAGTTCGTCGGCGCCGCCTCGGTCACCGACCAGGCGCTGAAGTCGCTGCGCCGCGGCGGCACCTGCACCGTCGTCGGCGTCACGCCGGAGCCGCTCGCGCTGGGTCTGCCCCAGGCGCTGCTGGTCGCGGGCGAACTGCGGCTGCAGGGGTCGTTCGGCTGCTCGCGCGCGGGGCTCACCGAGCTGGTCGGCCTCGTCGCCGACGGCACGCTCGACCTCACGGGGACGATCACGCACAGGTACGGGCTCGACGACTTCGACGCCGCGCTGCGCACCCTGGAGACCAAGGAGGGCGACCCGATCCGGGTCGTGGTGGAGCAGCCCTAGATGCTCCGCGCGCACCCCGCCTTTCGCGCGCTGTGGGTCGCGCGGCTGGTGTCGTTCCTCGGCGACTCGCTCGGCCTCGTCGCGTTGATCCTCTACGTCGCCGAACGCGCCGGCACCGGCGCCGCCGTCGGCCTCCTGCTCCTCGCGGGCGACCTCGTGCCCAGCGCGGCGGGGCCGTTCGTGGGGGCGCTCGCGGATCGCGTACGGCGCCGCCGCCTCATGGTGTTCTGCGAGCTGGCGCAGGGTTTGGTGGTCCTCGCCATCGCGTTCGGCGAGCCGCCGCTGCTCGTGCTGCTGCCGCTGGTCGGGCTGCGCGCGACGCTGTCGGCGACGTTCCAGCCCGCGGCGCGCAGCGCGCTGCCCGAGCTCGTGCCCGACGACGAGCTCGAACGCGCGAACGCGTACCTCGGCTTCGGCACCTGGGGCCTCGACGCCGTCGGGCCGCTGCTCGCGGCGGCGCTGCTGCCGTTCCTCGACGTGCGGGGCGTGCTGCTCGTGGACGCGGCGTCGTTCGTCGTGTCGGTGCCGTTCCTGCTGCGGCTGCCCGCTCTCGGCCCGGCGCCGCGCGAGGAGCGGACGACGGTGCGGACGGACGTGCTGGAGGGGCTGCGCTTCGTCTGGCGCGAACGTCTCGTCCGCGTCGTCGTCCTCGGCTTCGCCGCCGTCGTGCTCTGCACGGCCATCGACGACGTGGCGCTCGTCTTCCTCGCCACCGACACGCTCGGCGCGGGCGAGACAGCCGCCAGCCTCCTTTATGCAGGGTCCGGGCTTGGGCTGCTGGTCGGCTTCCTGCTGCTGGCCCGGCGTACGTCCTCCGCGCCCCGCCTGCTGCTCCTCGCCGGGCTCGCGCTGTCCAGCGCGGGCAACGCGTTCACCGGTCTCTCCGGCGTCGTCGCGCTCGCGCTGGGCATGCAGGTGCTGCGCGGCCTCGGCATCGCGCTGGTCGAGGTCGGCCACAACGCCCTGCTGCAACGCGAGGTGCCCGCGCACCTGCGCGGCAGGGCGTTCGCCAACCTCTACACCGCGCTCGGGCTCGCCGCGGGTCTCGCGTACGTCGTCGGCGGGCCGCTCGTCGACGCGACGTCGCCTGCGACGGCGCTGGTCGTGTCGGGCACCCTCGGCGTCGCCGCCGTGGGCGTCATGTGGTGGCGGCTGCCACGCTCGCCGTAGCCCGCCGCCCCCCTCGTTCCCTGCGGCCGGTACGCCGGTCTCGCGCGTGGTGATCTTCAAGGAACGGCCAGGGCTGGTGGGCGTCAGAGGGTGGCGAGGAACTCCAGGAGCGCCGCGCTGAACTCCTCCGGCGTCTCGACCGCCGTCAGGTGGCCCGACTTCGGGATCGTCACGACCGTCGAGTTCGGCAGCGCGTCGGCCATCGCCTGGGTGTCGGCCTCCGACGACAGCTCGTCCTCGTCGCCGCGGATCACGAGCGCCGGGACGTCGATGCCCTGCAACGTCTCCAGCGAGTCGGGCCGCGCGGCCATCGCGCGCTGCGCCCACGAGACGGCGTACGCGGGGGCGCGTTCGACCAGTGCCTTGACGCGGCCCTGCACCATCGGGCGGCGCTCCTTCGTCGTCGCGCCGATGAGCTTGGGCAGCACCTCGTCGAGGAGCAGCGCGCTGTTGCCGGCCTCGACCACGGCCTCCGCGATGCGCAGCCGGCTGGCCGCTGCCTCGGGCGGGTCCGCGGTCGCCTTCGTGTCGGCGAGGACGAGACCGCTGACGCGGTCGGGGTGGCGGCGCAGCAGGGCCATGGCGACGTAGCCGCCCATCGACAGCCCGCCGAGGACGAACGTCCCCACCTTGCGCGAGTCGAGCATCGCGACGACGTCGTCGGCGACGTCGTCGAGCCGCGGGTCCTCGATGTCGTGGCCGAGCTGGGTGCCGCCGAAGCCGCGCTGGTCGGGGCAGATCACGCGGTACGAGCCCGACAGCGCCTCGCGCTGCGCGGACCACATGGAGGCGTTCAGCGGGAAGGCGTGCAGCAGTACGACGGCCGGTCCCCGGCCCGCCTCGATGACGTACGGATCGACCCGCACAGAAGCGAATGTAGCCGCTCAGCCCATGCCGTTGGCGAGGATTCCGCCATCGACCACGAGCGCCTGACCGGTGACGTACGACGCGCTGTCGCTGCCGAGGAACACCGCGGCCCCGACCATCTCCTCGGCCTTGCCCCAGCGGCCCATCGGGATGGTCGCGGTCATGGCCTTCGAGGTGTCCTCGTTCTCCCAGAGTGCCCGGTTGAGGTCGGTTGCGGTCCACCCGGGGCAGAGTGCGTTGACGCGGACGTTGCGGCTCGCCCACTCGACCGCGACCGACCGCGTGAGGCTGACGACGGCGGCCTTCGAGGCGCCGTACGGCGACACCATCGGCGTGCCGCCGAGACCCGCGACGGAGGCCACGTTGATGACCGAGCCGCTGCCGCGCTCCAGCAGGTGCGGGCCGACCGCCTGCATGACGTGGACGATCGACTCGGTGTTGAGCCGCATCACCTTCGTCCACCCCTCGAAGCGCAGGTCGGTGAACGGCACCATGAACGACGTGCCGCCGGCGTTGTTGACGACGACGTCGAGGTGGCCGAGCGCCGCGATCGACTCGTCGACCATGCGGCGTACGGCGTCGACGTCGGTCACGTCGGCAGGGATGACGAACGCCTTGCGCCCCAGCGCCTCCACGTCGCTCTTCGTCTCGGCGAGCCCCTCGGCGGAACGCGCCGAGATCGCGACGTCGGCGCCCGCGCGGGCGTAGCCCACGGCGATGGCGCGGCCGATGCCGCGGCTCGCGCCGGTCACCAGCGCCGTCTTGCCGGCCAGGTCGATCATGGTCCCTCCCAGGACGTGGGCAGCGGGCTCGATCCTGGCACGAGACGTTCCGCGACGACGTCGAGCACCTCCTCGGCGAACCCGACGAACAGATGCTTCGACCGCGCGACCTCCACGACGTCGGCCTGCGGCACCCGCGCGAACCTTTGTCTCGCCTCAGGGGGCCTGAGGTAGTCGTCGAGCTCGGGAACGACCGCCGTCAGCGGCTTGCCCGCCTTCGCCCACTTGTCGAGCTCGGCGTCGCCTGCCCGCTTCAACGGCGGCGACAGCAGCAGCGCCCCCACCACTGTCGGGTCGTCGGCGCCGTACATCAGCGCCAGCTCCGACCCGAACGACCAGCCCATCAGCCACGGCTTCGGCAGGTCCTCGGCCTCGACCAGGTCGAGCGCAGCGGCGACGTCGTACTGCTCCGCCTCGCCGCCGTCGAACGCCCCCTCACTGCCGCCCGTACCCCTCGTGTTGAAGCGGACGACCGCGATGCCGGCCAGCGCGGGCAGCCGCCAGTCGGCTTTACGGAGCAGGTGGCTGTCGAGGCTGCCGCCGTGGGTGGGCAGCGGGTGGAGGCAGACGAGCGTCGCCTTCGGCGCTGTCTCCGCGGGGAGCGCGATCGCGCCGTCCAGCCGTAGTCCGTCGGCGGTGTGCAAGTCGACCGTACGGCGGCGGGCAGGGAGGACCGTGTTGGCGCGGATCTGCGTCATCGGCGCCGCCAGCAGGGCGTGTGCCAGTGGCGGCGTTCTTCGGTGGCGTCGGCCCGCCACGCGACGACGTGCGGTGTGCCGGGCTTGATCTCGTGGTCGCAGCCCGGGCAGCGGTACTCCTTGACGGCGTACGCGCCGGCCACCGGACGGACCACCCACTCCTCCTCGACGCTCACGTCTCGGAGAGGACCTCTCCGTCGATGACGTCGTCATCGTTGTCGGGCGGAGTGCGGCCCATCGTCGCGGCGCCGAACGCGAGGACACCCAGGAGCCGCTTCGGCCGCAGCCCAGCCGACGCCGCCTGCAGCAGCAGCTCGAGGCCCTGGTCGCTGCCGTGCCAGTGCTCCTTGAGGATGTTCTCGCCCGCGCCCATGAGCAGGCGGCGTACGGCCCAGCCGATGATCGCCACGTCGTCGAGCTGGCCGAGACCCGGGATGAAGTCGGGGATGACGTCGATGGGGAGGACGAGGTACGCCGCCGCGGCGCCTACCTCGTACTTCACGCGCTTGGGTACGCGAGGGTCACGCGAGACGTCGCGGAACAGCCGCGCCACGTCGGGGATGAACTGGGCAACCTCGCGCGCGACCGCGACCACTCGCTGCTTGTCGACCGCCATGGGAGAAGTCTCCCCCATCGCGGACGTTGCTACTCAGCGAGGGCGCGTCACTCCACCGTGACGCGCGTCGAGGCCGTGCTGACCTGGACGTCCTTGCCGTCGCAGCCGGACGACGTGACGGTCACGTGCGCGCGGTAGATCCCCTTGGCCGGGTACACATGCTGTGCGCCCCATGGGTCGTCGGTCGCGTCCTCGTCGAAGGGCGTTGACGGCCACGTCGTCGTGGACTCGACGCAATCCGACAGCGGGTAGTTCCACGTGCTCGCTGTGGATCCGTCGCCCCAGTCGATGACGACGCTGGTGACGTAGCCGTCCTCGTCCAGGTAGTCGGGGACGCACTCGATCGCAAGCGCGGGTGGCCGCGGTCCCGGGTAGGGGTTGCTCGCCTCGTCGCAGGCAAGCGGAAGGTCGCCGGAGAGCGGCCGGTGCGGCCCGTTCGACGGTACGTCGGCCGGAAGGACCGTGATGACACCGGTCCCGACGTACCCGGGAACGGTCGAGTCGCCGCACACGGGGCCGACCGTCACCGTCACCGTCCACTGCCCGGGGAAGCGGTAGATGTGGTCGCCTTCCTCGGTCGACGGGCCCCTGCCGGCGTCCGGCCTGGCGCATGGGATGTGCGCGCTCGACCCTTCGCTGCCGTGGCCGTCGCCCCAGTCGATCCGGTTGAACGAGCCGTACATCATGTTGGCGGTCTCGACCTCGTACCGCGCCGGCTGCCCGGCGTACGCCGTCCCGACCTGACGGACGTTGATCCAGGGCACGCCGGGGTCAGCGGCGGGCGTCGCCGTCGTCCGCGCCTGGGCCGCGGCCGGGCGAGCATCGATCGAGTGCGGTGACGCGCATCCCGCGGCGACCAGCGCACTGGCCAGTGCCATCCGCGCTACGAGGCGACGACGGGGGCCGAGAAGGGCCTTCATGAGTAGTCCCTCGTGTAGAGCACGGCGAGCCCGATGGCGTCGCCGCGGCCGGGAGTTCGTTCGCCCCTGGCGCATGGGCCGTTGTTGATCTCGCTCATGGTGAGGTTGCCGTGCGCCGCCTCGTTGACGTGTCCGAGCGCTACCGCGTGACCGAACTCATGAGTGAGAACGGCCTCGAAGTCCCACTCGTGGTACGGCGCGTACCGCTCACACGCATTGAACTCCGGGATGTTCCATCGGGTGTTGCGGGCGATCGCGATGTCGAAGCCGTTGACGTCGCCGACACCCGACACCCGGTAGGTACAGGTCCTCGCGAGGATCTTCGCGACGTCGAGGGTCAGCCAGCCCACGATGTTCTTGCCGTCGGTGCGGTCCTGGCAGAATCCGCTGGGCGTCAGCGGCTGCATGCTCGTCTGGGTGGCGTAGCCCTTGTACGTATTGCCGATGAGCGGACGCCACGTGTAGCCGCAGTCGTCGTGCAGCTCGGTGATGTTGTCGAACGCCTCTTGGAGCTTCATCGCATAGCCGTCGGCGGTGTACGCCACGTAGTGGTTGCTGTGGTTGTAGTACCAGGGAATTGCCTGGTCCCTCTTCCAGTGCCCTCGGTCGGCGTATCTGGCAGACCGGGCTCCGTCGGAGCAGGCGGGCGGCGCTCCGCTCGACGCGGTTCCGTCGGTCGGGTCACCGATCGACGGCAGGCCGGGCATCGGCACCGACAGGGTGTCGTCGGTGAACACCTCGCGGCCGAGGTAGTCGGACAGGTCGGCGAGCATCGACTCGTACTGCTCGGTGTCCGCCGCGACGAGGCGCTGCACCGTGCCGTCGCGGCCGATCGCCGCGCGGATGCTCCACACGAGCCGGTCGAGGATCGGCACCGCGCTGCCGACCCCGTCGGACTCGGACGTCATCGGCGCCTGGGAGATCGCGAAGTTCCTCAGCAGTACGGCGTGCGCCAGGACGCGCTCCGCCGTCGTTCGATCGACCTCCGGTGCCCGCAACGCCGTACGGACCTCGTCGACGACAGGGATCAGCGCGTCGATCGACGGCGACTCGTCGACCGCGAACGCGCGCCGCACCTGCGCGTCGAGGACGTCGAGGGCGGGCAGCACGTCGGCGGCTGCGTCCCCGGACACGGCTGCCACGACCGTGTCCGCCGCGTCGAGCAGCACGCTCATCGGCGTCGCGGCGGTCCGCACACGGTCCGAGGACGTGACGACGAGGCTGCGGACGGAACGCGCCATCCGCTCGAGGTCGGCGCGCGAGCCGGTGCCGGACGAGAGGTACACGCGGATCGCGGCGAGGTAGCCGAGGGCCGCGTCGTACTCGTTGCCGTCGACGTACACGGCGTACTCGTCGGCCCACACGCTCAGGTCGTCGACCCCGTCGGTGAAGTCACCGCTGCTCGCGACGGCGTAGCCGGGCTCGGGCACCGAGACGCCGAGGCCGCGCGCACTGACGATCACCCGGCCCTGCAACGAGCACGCGGAGACCGGCAGCACGCCGGGCAGAGCCGGAGCGGAGAGCGTCGCGTCGGCCGCGCACCACCAGGGTCCGGATGCCGAGACAGGCGACACCGGGGTCATCGCCATGGGCACCGCGAGCGCCACCACTGCCGTCGACCACGCTTTCCAGCGCTTCATGCGGGCCATGAACGTCCCCCGTTCGTCGGCCATGCCGGAACGAGGACGTGACAAAACCCCCGTTAGGGGACATTCCTAGTGGTGGCGCGTAGGGCAGGTCAACGTGTCCGGATGGCGTACTTACGTCATCGCGCCGAATAGTCACGGAAGCCGCGACCCGACTTGCGGCCGAGATATCCCGCCGTGACGAGGTGCTCGAGCAGCGGAGCCGGCGCGAAGCCGGGCTCGCGGAACTCCAGGTACAGCGTCTGCTGGATCGCCAGCGCGACGTCGAGACCGACGACGTCGAGCAGCTCGAACGGCCCCATGGGGTGTCCGCAGCCGAGCTTCATCGCGTAGTCGATGTCGTCGACGTCGCTGTAGTGGTCCTCGAGCATCTTCACGGCGTCGTTGAGGTACGGGAACAGCAGCGCGTTGACGATGAACCCCGCGCGGTCGCCGCAGACCACCGGGTGCTTGCCGACCGCGGTGGACAGCGCGCGGGCGACGGCGACGGTGTCGGCGGACGTACGGATCGTCGGCACGATCTCGACGAGCTTCATGACCGGCGCGGAGTTGAAGAAGTGCATGCCGACGACGTCCTCTGGGCGCGACGTCGCGGCGGCGCACTCGATGACGGGCAGCGAGCTGGTCGTCGTCGCGAGGATCGCGCCGGGCTTGACGACCTCGTCCAGCGCCGCGAACAGCGCGCGCTTGACGTCGAGGTCCTCCACCACCGCCTCGATGACGAGGTCGCAGTCGGCGAGGTCGTCCAGCGCCTCGGTGCCGGTGACGCGGGCGAGCGCGGCGTCCCTGTCCTCCTCGGAGAGCTTGCCGCGCTGCACGGCCTTCTCCAGCGACTTCTCCAACGCCTTGCGCGTCGCCGCGGTCTTGTCGGCGGACCGCGCGCGGTAGACGACGTCGTACCCCGCCTTGGCGCAGACCTCGACGATGCCGGACGCCATGGTGCCGGTGCCGACGACGCCGATGCGGCCGACCCGGCGCAGCGGCTCGGCGGTCTCCGCGGCGGCGGCCGACGACACGACCTTGCCGGAGTCGGCGCTCTCGTACGTGTAGAAGCCGCGCCCGGTCTTGCGCCCGAGGAACCCCGCGGTGACGAGCTGCTTGAGGATCGGCGACGGGGCGTGCAGGTGGTCGCGCGACTGGTGGTACATCGTGTCGAGGATCTCGTACGCCGAGTCGAGGCCGATGAGGTCGAGCAGCGCGAGCGGCCCCATGGGGTGGCCGCAGCCGAAGCGCATGGCCGCGTCGATGTCCTCGGCGGTGGCGTAGCGGGACTCCAGCATGCGGACGGCGTTGTTGAGGTAGCCGAAGAGCAGCGCGTTGGCGATGAAGCCGGCGCGGTCGCCGATGGTCACGTCGGTCTTGCCGATGCGCGCGACGAGCGCCTCGACGTCGTCGACGACCTCCTGGTCGGTGATGACCGAGCGCACGATCTCGACCAGGGCCATGACCGGCGCCGGGTTGAAGAAGTGCATGCCGATGACGCGGCTGGGGCGCTGCGTCGCGACGGCGATCTCGGTGACCGACAGCGCGGACGTGTTGGTCGCGAGGATCGTCTCCGGCAGGCAGATCTTGTCGAGCCGCGCGAACAGGTCGGCCTTGAGGCTGAGGTGCTCGGGAATGGCCTCGACGACGAGGTCGCAGTCGTGGAGGCGTTCGAGCTCGGTGGTGAACTCGATCCGCTCGAACAGCGCGTCGCGGTCGTCCTCGCTGAGCTTGCCGCGGGACACCGCACGGCTCGTGGAGTGGTCCATGTGGCCGCGGCCGCGTTCGAGCCCGGTGTCGGTCGGCTCGACGCCGACGACGTGCAGGCCGTTGCGGGCCAGGACCTCGGCGATGCCCGCACCCATGGTGCCGAGCCCGACCACGCCGACCTTGCGGAACTCCCGTGCCACGCGCGCCTCCACGTACGACCGTCCGAGCGGACCGCAGTGTCCCACCCGCGTGGCGGGCGGCAGAAATCCGTCCACTGTTGCGCCGGGGCGCGCGGACGTATAGGAACGGTGTCGGTTGAGCCCCCCAGCCCACCTGCCCCTCGTAGAACCGAGGCTTCGTGCAGCAGCCCGGCCTGACCGTCACCTATACGACCGACCCGGACGCCGTCATCACGGTGTCCGGGGAGCTCGACGTCGCGACCGCCCCCGCGTTGCGGGAGGCGTTCCTCACGCTGCTCAACCGCGACGAGGTGCCGGACGTGACGATCGACGCGAGCGGCGTGTCGTTCTGCGACTCCAGCGGCCTCGCGGTGCTGCTCATGGGCGCGCGGCGGTGGTCGTCGGAGGAGAAGCGGCTGGTGCTGCGTTCGCCGAGCAGGTCGCTGGGGCGGATCCTGGACCTGGCGGGGGTACGGCGGGCGTTCGAGGTGTGCGAGTAGCCCGGCGCTAGCCGGCCATCTCCGCCCACACGACCTTGCCCGCGCCCGCGGGGCGCACGCCCCACTCGCGGGCGATCCTCGACACGAGCAGCAGGCCGCGGCCCGACTCGGCGTCGAGCGCCGCGGCGAGGCGGTCGGGCAGCTCGGGCTCGCGGTCCTCGACCTCGACGCGGACGGCGTCGGGGGCGACGGTGACGTTCAGGGTGATCTCGCCGTCGCCGTGGACGACGGCGTTGGTGACGAGCTCGCTGACGACGAGGGCGACGTCCTCGATGTGCACCTCGGCCTGGCCGCGTTCGAGAGCCTCGCGGGCGAAGGCACGGGCGGTTGCGGGCGCGGTCACGGCGGAGGGCAGCGTCGTACGCGCACAGACGTCCACTCGACCGACCTCCCCGGTAGTCGGGGGTCGGCGTGCCCGCTCTACGAGATCGCTAAACCAGGCCGTGGGCGGCCCGGATCACCGACACGACCTCGTCCATGATCGTCGTCAGCGCGAAGTCCTTCGGCGTGAACACCGCGGCCACCCCGGCGGCGCGCATCTCGCGCGCGTCCGCGTCGGGGATGATGCCGCCGACGACGACGGGTACGTCGCCCATCCCGGCCTCCCGCAGGCCGTCGACGACGGCGGGTACGAGCTCGCGGTGGCTGCCCGACAGGATCGACAGCCCGACGCAGTGCACGTCCTCCTCGACGGCCGCGGCGACGAGCTGCGCGGGCGTGAGCCGGATCCCCTGGTAGACGACCTCGAAGCCGGCGTCGCGGGCGCGGACGGCGACCTGCTCGGCGCCGTTGCTGTGGCCGTCGAGACCCGGCTTGCCGACGAGGATCTTCAGCCGCCGGCCGAGCTCCTCGCCGGTCTGCTTGACGCGGGCGCGTACGGCCGCGAGCTCCTCCCCGGCCTCGCCAGGCGCGACCGCGGCGGAGACCCCGGTCGGCGCGCGGTACTCGCCGAACACCTCCCGCAGCGCCTTCGCCCACTCCCCCGTCGTCACGCCGGCGCGGGCGGCGTCGATGCTCGCGGCCATGAGGTTGGCGTCGGTCTTGGCGGCGTCGCGCAGGGCGTTCAGGGCGTCGTCCACGGCGGCCTGGTCGCGCTGCGCGCGCCACTGCCTGATGGCGTCAGTCGCGTGCGCCTCGACGCCCGGGTCGACGGTGAGGATCGCGGCGTCGAGGTCGGCGAGGAGCGGGTTGGGCTCCGTGGTGGTGAACGCGTTGACGCCGACGACGACGCGCTCGCCCGACTCGACCCTGCGGCGGTGCTCGGCGTGGGAGGCGACGAGCTCGCCCTTCATGTAGCCGCTCTCGACGGCCGCGACCGCGCCGCCCATCGCCTGCACGCGGTCGATCTCGGCCTTCGCGCCCTCGACGAGCTCGCGCACCTTGGCCTCGACGACGACGGAGCCGGTGAAGATGTCGTCGTGCTCCAGCAGGTCGGTCTCGTACGCCAGCACCTGCTGCATCCGTAGCGACCACTGCTGGTCCCAGGGGCGCGGCAGGCCGAGCGCTTCGTTCCAGGCGGGGAGCTGTACGGCGCGGGCGCGCGCGTCCTTCGACAGCGTGACGGCGAGCATCTCGAGGACGATGCGCTGCACGTTGTTCTCCGGCTGCGCCTCGGTGAGGCCGAGGGAGTTGACCTGCACGCCGTAGCGGAAGCGGCGCTGCTTGGAGTCGGTGACGCCGTAGCGTTCGCGCGTCAGCTCGTCCCACAGCTCGACGAACGCGCGCATCTTGCACATCTCCTCGACGAACCGCACGCCCGCGTTGACGAAGAACGAGATCCGCGCGACGACGTCGCCGAAGCGTTCCTCGGGCACCTGGCCCGAGTCGCGTACGGCGTCGAGGACGGCGATCGCGGTGCACATGGCGTACGCGATCTCCTGGACCGGCGTCGCGCCCGCCTCCTGCAGGTGGTAGCTGCAGATGTTGACGGGGTTCCACTTGGGCATCGCGGTGACGGTGTACGCCACCATGTCGGTGATCAGGCGCAGGCTCGGCGCGGGCGGGAAGACGTACGTCCCGCGCGAGAGGTACTCCTTGATGATGTCGTTCTGCGTCGTGCCGGCGAGTGCCGTGGGATCCGCGCCCTGCTCCTCCGCGACCACCTGGTAGAGCGCGAGCAGCCACATGGCGGTCGCGTTGATGGTCATGGAGGTGTTCATCTCGGCGAGCGGGATGCCGTCGAACAGCGCGCGCATGTCGCCGACGTGGCTGACCGGGACGCCGACCTTGCCGACCTCGCCGCGGGCCAGCTCGTCGTCGGGGTCGTAGCCGGTCTGCGTCGGCAGGTCGAACGCGACGGAGAGGCCGGTCTGGCCCTTCGCGAGGTTGCGGCGGTAGAGGGCGTTGGACTCGGCGGGGCTGGAGTGCCCGGCGTACGTCCGCATCACCCACGGCTTGTCGGCCATCACACCGCCTCGACTGTCTTCACGGAAGGAACCCGGGCACGCACGACTGTCTCGACACCGGTCCGCAACGTCACCTGCTGCAGCGAGCAGTCGGCGCACTCGCCGGACATCCGTACGCGCACGACGTCGCCCTCGACGGACACCAGCTCGATGCCGCCGTGCAGGTGCGGGCGGATCTCGGCGAGCGCCTGCTCCACCGCCGCCGCGTCGATCGTCACGCCGTCCATGATGTCAGGCGTGGAGACCGTGGCCATGTACGAGGCGTTCGCGGCCGACGAGAGCCCCGGGTGCTCGCCGACGTACAACGCCCTCGCCCGCGCGGTCGTCGCCGACGACGGTCTTCTCGCGCTGCTCGAGACGCTCCCCGAACGCCTCCGCCAGCCGCACCTCCTCTTCGGCGCGCTCCGCTGGTACGACGCTCCGCTGACGACCGGCTGGGCCGTCGAGCACTGGCCGGAGGTACGCGCGGTGCTGACGACGCGGCGCGTGCAGACGAACGAGCCAGGCCGTTGCGCGCTGCTCCTCCCCGCCCTCGCGACGCTGCCCGAGCCGCTCGCAGTCGTCGAGGTCGGCGCCAGCGCAGGGCTCTGCCTGCTGTACGACCGCTGGGCGTACGACTACGACGGCACCCGCGTCGGCTCCGGCCCTGTGACGCTGCGCTGCAGTGTCACCGGCGGCGTGCCCGTCCCCGCCCGGGTGCCGGAGATCGCCTGGCGCGCGGGGCTCGACCTCAACCCGCTCGACCCGCGCGACCCCGACACGCGCCGCTGGCTGGAGTGCCTCGTCTGGCCGGAGCACGAGGACCGCCGCACGACGCTGCGTGGCGCCCTCCACGTCGCCGCGCAGGAGCCGCCGCGCATCGTCCGCGGGGACCTGATCCGCGACCTGCCGGCCCTGCTGGACGAGGTGCCCGACGACCTCACGACGGTGGTGACGCACACGGCCACGCTGGCGTACGTGGACGACGCGGCGAGGGAGGCGTTCGCCGGCGTCTGCCGTGAACGCGGCGTGCACCGGCTCGGCGCCGAGGGCCACGGCGAGGACTTCGCGGTGTGGCTCGACGGCGTACGGCTTGCCAGGGCGCACGCGCACGGCCGCTGGCTGGCGTGGCTCTGACTCGCGCTCGTTCCTTGGAGCTCAAGCGCCGGTCTCACGCGTGGTGATCTTCAAAGAACGAGGGCACCTCGAGAGCGGCCTCAGACGAGTGAGAGCAGCGTGTTGAGCTGGGTGATGAGCTTCACGTGACGCAGGCCGCTGATCTTCACCGATCGCGTCAGCACCTGCTTGGTGAACGCCCGCCCGGCCGGCGTGAGCACCGAGGGCATGCCGAGCATCAGCGGGATGGTCGAGAAGCCGAGGAGGGTGTCCGACGGCATCTCGATACGGACCTTCGAGCCGGGGATCGCCTCGGGGTGCACACGGCACACGCCGCCGGAGAACCGCAGCCCGACCTCGACCTCGGCGTCGGGCACGGCGATGGTCACGGTGCCATTCATGGAGTCGAGCATCGCCGCCTTGGCCGGCTGCTCGATCGCGGCCGTCAGCAGCCCCGCGAGCATCGCGTCGAGGCCGCCGTTCTCCGGGTCGGCCAGGACGACGGAGGCCAAGGTCAGACCTCGTCGATGAACTGCGTGTCGACCGTCGTCGTGAGGTCGACGAGGACGTTGGAGGCGTTGACGTAGCGCACGATCGTCGGCAGGTCGCCCTTGACCTTGATCTTGCCCTGCATCATCCCCTTGACCGGGTCGAGCTCCTTCTTCACGACGGACTTCCAGCGGCTGTACGGCGCGCTGATCGTGAACTTCGCGCCCTTCGCCTTCGGGTCGTCCGGGCCTTCGAGGCGCGCGGCGTCGCGGCACTTGCCGTGCCACAGGTCGAGCCAGGCGTAGACGTCCTCGTCGACGCCCTTGTCGGGCTCCTTCTCGTACACGAAGACGAGGTCGCCCTCCCATGTGGCGGCCGCGGCGGCGTACTCGGCGGAGCCGTTGATCTTCTCGACGAACTCGTCGAGCCACTCCTCGCTCGGGAACACCGGCATCGCTACTCGCCTCCGTACGGGTACCAGCCCTGGCCGGTCTTCCGGCCCAGGTCCCCGGCCGTGACCATGCGCAGCAGGCCCTCGGTCGGGTGGAACTTCTCGTCCTGCGTGTCCGTGTAGATGTTCCGCGCGGCGTTGACCATGATGTCGACGCCCGTCAGGTCCATCGTCTGCAACGGCCCCATCGCGTGCCCGAAGCCGAGCCGGCACGCGACGTCCACGCCCTCCGCGCTCGCGACGCCGGACTCGACGAGCTTCGCCGCCTCGATGCTCAACGCCACGATGAGCCGGGTCGTCACGAAGCCCGCGACGTCGCGGTTGACGACGATGCAGGTCTTGCCGACCTCCTCCGCGAACGTCCGCGCCGCCGCCAGCGTCTCGTCGCTCGTCTTGTAGCCGCGGACGAGCTCGCAGAGCTTCATCATCGGCACCGGCGAGAAGAAGTGCGTGCCGACGACCGACTCGGGCCGGCTCGTCACGGCGGCGATCTGCGTGATCGGGATGGCGCTCGTGTTGGTTGCGAGGACGGCGTCCTGGCGCGCGATCTTGTCGAGCGCCTGGAACACCTCGGTCTTGACGTCGAGGCGCTCGAACACCGCCTCCACGACGATGTCCGCCTCGGCCGCGGCCTCGATGTCGGTCGTCGTCGTGATGCGCGCGAGCGCCGCGTCGCGGTCGTCGGCCGCCATGCGGCCCTTCTCGACGAACCTGCCGTACGACTTCTCGATCGCCTTGACGCCGCGCGCCAGCGACTCGTCGGTGATGTCGCGCAACGTCACGTCGTACCCAGCCTGCGCCGCGACCTGCGCGATGCCGGAGCCCATCAGGCCGGCGCCGATGACGGCCAGTCTCTTCGCCACGGATTGCCTCTCGTCGTGGGGTTCCGCCCGAGTCTACGAGGCGTAGCGTGCACGTCATGACGAAGCCCGGCGAGGACCTCCCTCGGATGGACGTGCTGCCCAACGTGCCGGGCGACATGGTGGCCGTCCGCGAGCCCGTCAGCGCGGCGGAAGGGATGGCGCTGCACGGCTTCCTCACGTCCGCCGGCATCCCCGCGGCGATGGTCGCGGCGAGCGCGGGCCTGCACACGTACACGCGGCAGCAGCCGATGTTCGTGGGCGTGTACGTCCCGCCGGACCGCTTCGACGAGGCCGAAGCGTTGCTGGCGGACCTGGACGGCGAGCTAGCCGAGTAGCCCGCGGCCGTCCACGCGCGTCACGTCGGCACCGAGCGACGCGAGCTGCTCGACGAACGCCGGGTAGCCGCGGTCGACGTGGAACACGTCCGCGACCTCCGTCACGCCCTCCGCGACGAGACCGGCCATGACGAGCCCCGCCCCGGCGCGGATGTCGGTGGCGCGGACCGGCGCGCCGGACAGCCGCTCCTTGCCGCGGACGACGGCGTGGTGGCCGTCGGTGCGGACGTCGGCACCGAGACGTACGAGCTCGTCGATGAACATGAAGCGGCCCTCGAAGATGTTCTCCGTCACGAACGCCGCCCCCTCGCTGATCGCGAGCAGCGCGATCGCGAGCGGCTGGAGGTCCGTGGGGAACCCCGGGTACGGCAGCGTCACGACGTCGGCTGCCGCCGGGCGGCGGTCCATCGAGACGCGGAAGCCGTCCGGCAGCAGCTCGACGTCGGCGCCGCACTGCACGAGCTTGTCCAGCGGCAGCCGCAGGTGGTCGGCGCGCGCGTCGCGCACCGTCACGTCGCCCCGCGTCATGACCGCGCCGATCGCGAACGTCCCCGCCACGATCCGGTCGGCCACGGTGTCGTGCGTCGTCGGCGAGAGCTCGTTGACGCCCTCGATCTCCAGCGTCGAGGAGCCGATGCCGCCGACGCGCGCGCCCATCGCGACGAGCATCTCGCAGAGGTCGACGATCTCCGGCTCGCGGGCGGCGTTGTCGATGACGGTCGTGCCGTCGGCGAGGACGGCGGCCATGAGGATGTTCTCGGTCGCGCCGACGCTCGGGAAGTCGAGCCAGATCGTGTCGCCGCGCAGCTTCGGCGCGGTCGCGACGAGATAGCCGTGCTCGCTCTCGAACGTCGCCCCGAGACGCTGCAGGCCGCTCACGTGCATGTCGAGGCCGCGCGAGCCGATCGCGTCGCCGCCGGGCAGCGCGACGCGAGCGCGGCCGCAGCGGGCCAGCAGCGGGCCGAGGACGCAGATGGAGCCGCGGATGCGGCGTACGTGCTCGTAGTCGGCCTCGTGCCCGAGCTCGGCCGGCACCGTGACGCGGACCTCGGGAACGTCGTCCGCGACCTCCGCGCCGAGCCCGCGCAGCACCTCGCCCATGATCGGCACGTCGCCGATGTCGGGGACGTTGCGCAGCACCGACGTGCCCTCGGCGAGCAGGCACGCGGCCATCACCTTGAGCACGGAGTTCTTGGCGCCGGTGACGTGCACCTCGCCGGCGAGGCGGGCACCACCGGCGACGCGGAAACGCTCCATCCCCGCAGCGTAAGGTGCCGGACATGGCCGTGCACCTCACCCGCATCTACACGAAGACCGGCGACGACGGCACCACCGCCCTCGGCGACATGAGCCGCGTACCGAAGACGTCGGCGCGTATCGCGGCGTTCGCCGACGTCGACGAGGCCAACGCCGCCCTCGGCGTCGCGGTCACGACGGGCAACCTCCCCGAGGACATGCGCGCGGTGCTGCTGCGGGTGCAGAACGACCTGTTCGACGTCGGCGCCGACCTCTGCACGCCGGTCGCGGAGAACCCGGAGTTCCCCCCGCTGCGCGTCACCGACGACTACGTCACGCGGCTCGAGGGCGAGTGCGATCGGTGGAACGACCGCCTGCAGCCGCTGGCATCGTTCATCCTGCCCGGCGGGTCGCCGGGGAGTGCGCTGCTGCACGTCGCGCGGACCGTCGTACGCCGCGCGGAACGCCTCGTCTGGGCGCTCATGGAGGAGGAGCCGGAGACGACCAGCCCGACGCCCGCGCTGTACCTCAACCGGCTGTCCGATCTGCTGTTCATCCTCGCGCGGGTCGCGAATGACGACGGCACGGCCGACGTCCTCTGGAAGCCCGGGGGCTAGGCAGGCTCGACCCAGGCGAGGAACGCGTCGAGCTCGGTGCGCGGCACGCCGAACTCGACGCGCTCCCCCTGGTACAGCGCGAAGACGTACTCGCAGAGGTCGCTCAGCATCGTCTCGCCCTTGCGGACGGGGCGGTGCTCGGTGACGGTCAGGTTGTTGAGATCGAACGACAGGTCGGCACCCGCGCCGAGCTTGTGCTCCGCGCGCCACTCGACGAAGTTGCCGTTGCGGCGGGCGAAGCCGTGCTTCCAGCCGTAGCCGCGCTTACCGGGCGAGAGCCGCAACGCGAGCGTCACGCACTCGTCGGTGCAGAACGACTTCCTGGCCCGCTTGGCGACGACGATCCGGGCGAGGTACGCACCGATCGCGGCCGCGACGACGAGCCAGAAGATCACGAGACGGGGCGGCCGGCCGCCTGCAGCCGCGCGCGGGCGCGGGCCAGCGCCTCGCGGGCGCCCTCGTCGTCGTCGTGCGCGAGGGAGGACGACGCGCGGTCGTACGCCGCCTGGGCCCGGTCGAGCTCGATGTCGGCGCCGAGCTCGGCGATGTCGGCGAGCACAGAGACGCCGGACGCGGCGACGGAGAGGAACCCGCCGTGGATCGCGGCGACGACCTCGTTGCCGGGCGACTGGATGATGCGCAGCACGCCGGAGCCGAGCTCGCCGAGCACGGGTGCGTGGCCCGGCAGGATGCCGATCTCGCCCTCGGTGGTGCGCGCGACGACCATCTCGGCCTCGCCCGACCAGAGCCGCCGCTCGGCGGAGACCAGCTCGACCTGCATCGTTGCCATGGTGAGACGCACCTCGTGTGGGGGGAGTTCGGAGCGAGGTAGAGGATACCGGCCGTCTAGCGGCGCTCCCAACCGGGCATATCGTTCCGTGATGGACCCCGCCGACGTCGTCGCTCGCCTCGCCGTGGCCCGGCCACGCGTCGCGGCCGAGCTCGAACGCCCGCACGCCGAGGAGGCGTTGCTGGCGGGCGTCGTGACGGACCTGCTGGAGGCCGGCGCGCTGCACACGCTGGCGGCCGCGACGGGGGCCGAGGGGACGTACGAGCGCTGCCTCCTCTGGGGCGCCGACCCCGAGACCGGGGCGGAGGACCTGGCGCTCGCCGCGGCCCTGCACGCCGTCTCGCTCGGCGCCGGGCGGGCCGTGCTGCTGGAGGCCGAGCCGGACCTTGTCGTCGTCACGTCGGAGGCCGTCGTGTCCCTCGACGCCACCGTCGGGCGACCAGGCCACGCGGCCGCGCGGGCGCGTCGCGGCGAGCCCGTGGCGCCGCGCCTCGTGGACGGCGTACGGAGCGCGCTGGCCCGGCATGGCGTCGTTCTCACCGAGGAGGAGGTGCTGCGCGCGTACGCCCCCGCGCGGCTCGCCGCCGTCACCCTCCACCTCGGCAACGCGCTCGCCCGGCACGCCGTCACGATCGCGCTGGCGGGGCGCGCGGTGGACCTGCTGCGGCCCGGCTCGGACGACCTCGGCGCCTGGTCCGACGCCGCGTCCGTGGTGCTGCGCGCGGCCGGCAGCGCGCCGCTCGACGTCCGCGCGCTGTCGTGGCTGCAGGTCGCCGAACGCCTCGAAGCCGACCCGAGCACGACCGCCGCCGTCGAGCGCATCCGCACCCACCCGACGCTCGCCGCGACGAGGGGCGCGAAGCGTGGCTCTCCGCGTTAGGCCTCGTGTCGAGGGAGAATGGGCATGGAGAGGAGGGCGCATGGACATCGAGTCGAGCGTCGGCACCGAGGTTTCGCCAGTCGGCGCAGCCCTTGCCACCGTCTTGGCACCCGCGCTCGCCGAGGTGGGCCGGGCTCTCGATGCTGCCGTGAAGTCCATCGTCGCGACGCAGTACGAGCAGGTCAGCGTCGTTGCCGACGTCATTGGTCGAAGTCTCGCCCCCACCGTCCACATGATCGGCACGACCGTGGGTGGTGCCGTTGTCGAGGCACTGGGGAGCAGCGTCGCCGCGTTCGGCGAGATGGTCGGCGCGTCGCTGACACCGTTGCTGGAGGAGTTTGCGCGGCTTACATCCGCTGTGGTCATCGACGTGAATGGAAGTCAGCTGGCCGCGATGAACCAGGCCATCGGCACGGTTCTGCTTCCGGCGTTCGCGCACGTGGGGCCGCGCCCGACGCACGCCTCCTTCGACACCGCGCCGCGACATCCAGTCCGAGTCCACCGCGAGAGTTGCCGACCAGACATCGTGGACTGGGCGACCTCCCTTGCCGCAGCCTGGATCGTCGCGCTCGTCGTGGCGTACTTCATCCTTGAGCCGGACAGACGCGCAGCGGCGTCCGACTGGGCGCAACTCATCGGGGCCGGATACGCCGCGTTCGTCATGCTGCGGCGCTGGAACGAGCGCTGACCACGAACGTCGGCGGACCGCAGGTGAGCATCGAGGACGTCGCCGAGGTGTTCTACGACGACGCCGGCGGGGTCCGCTGGGTCATCGTCAAGAAGCTCCGCGCACCGGCCGCCGATGTGGCGGGCGTCGCGCTGCGCGAGCTGTCAGGGCACCGGCTCGTCACCGAGGACGACGCCCTCGTCGACGTGCTCGTCGCCGACGGCGGGACGATCCAGCGGCGCGGGCACGACTACGAGTACGACCTGCGCGCCGTACCCTCCGGATGGGCGGAAACGCCTGCGCCGCAAGGGTTTCAGTTGTCCTGCGACCTCGACCCGGAGGCGCTGGCCGAGGCGCACACGCTCGCCAACCCGCCCGGCCACCCGGACCACGAGCCCAGTCTCGACCACGTCGAGGACCTGCGCGCGATGGTCGCGGGGAAGGTCATCGGCGCGAACGTCCCCACCGCCACCTGGCAGATCTCCTCCGACGAGGACGGCCCGTGCGGCGCCGTCCTCGTGTCGGACCGCAGGCACCCGCTCTGCTGGGTGCTCGACGTGTTCGTGCACCCGCGGCACCAGGGGCGCGGCCTCGGCGGCGTACTGCTGCGGCGCAGCGTCGCGGGAGCCGCCGAAGCCGGCTACGAGACCCTGGGTCTCGTCGTCTCCGACGGCAACCCCGCGCGGCGCGCGTACGACGCGGTCGGCTTCCGGCACCTGCGCTCGGGCACCAACGTCGACCTGCCCTAGGACTGCCCGAGCACCTGCTCCATGTCCATGTACGCCAGCTCCCAGACGTGCCCGTCGGGGTCCTGGAACGACGCGCCGTACATCGGGCCCTGGTCCATCACCGGCTTCCACGGCTTGCCGCCCGCGGCGATGGCCTTGGCGAGGAGCTCGTCGACCTCCTCGCGGCTCGCGCAGGAGAGACAGTTGAGCACCTCGCGCGACGTCGACGCGTCGGCGATGGAGTCGTTGATGAACGACTGGAAGAACGGCTCCGTCAGCAGCATCACGTGGATGCTGTCCTTCTCGACCACGACGCAGGCGGCGGCGTCGTTGGTGAAGACGGGGTCGATCGCGAACCCGAGCGCCGTGAAGAACGCCTTCGACGTGTCGAGGTCCTTGACCGGCAGGTTCACGAAGATCATCCGCGCCATGGGTGTGCTCCTTCTCTCGGACAGGTGCCGGGTAGACGCCGCGGGCCGGAAGAACTCCTCGCGCGCCGGCCGGTGACTTTCGCGCGGCCGCGTCGTCTTCCCAGGGAGAGGAGGCCGGGCGTGGTGGTCGTGGAGGTCGTCGACGGCGCCGCCACGGTCGCGACGGTGCGGATCGAGGGGGACGTGCCGCACCTGTTCGTCGTCGATGCGTACGCCCGCCTGGAGCTGGCCGCGCGGCGGCTCGGCTGGACGGCACGGCTCGTCTCCCCCTGCCCTGAGCTGCGCGAGGTGCTCGCGCTAGCGGGTGAGGAATGCTGGCAGCCCGAACGCCGCGAACAGCGCCGGGTCGAGGAAGTGGTGCAGCCCGACGAGCCGCCCGCCCGATGACTCGACGACCTGGAGCGCGAACGGCTCCCAGCGGTCGGGACCTGCCTGCTTGTAGGCGCCGAAACCGTACGTCCCGTTGGCGCTGACGGGCAGCAGGCGCGAGCCTCGGCAGCCGGCACCCTGGCCGACGTACCACTTGCCGATGTCCTCGGGACCCTGGAGCCACAGGGGGAACGGCGGCATCGAGAAGTCGGCGTCCTCCGACACGAGCGAGACGAGCGTCGTGACGTCGTACGCCTCGAACGCCTCGACGTAGCGCCTCAGCAGGTCGGGGTCGGCGACCGGCTTCGTCACCGTCGTCTCGCGCTCGTCGAGGGTGGCGCGGGCGCGTTGAAGGGCGCTGTTGACCGAGGCGACGCTCGTACCGAGCAGCTCGGCGACCTCGCCCGCCTGCCAGCGCAGCACCTCGCGCAGGATGAGCACGGCGCGCTGCTTCGGCGGTAGGTACTGGAGTGCCGCGACGAACGCGAGCCTGATCGAGTCGCGCAGGGTCGCCAGCTCGGCCGGGTCGGCCTCGGCGGGGAGCACGCGTTCGTCAGCGATCGGCGACACCCACGCGTGCTCCGGCATCGCGCCGGGGAGCGGCGTGTCGGCAGACCAGGGGGCGCCGAGGTCCACCGGCTGCGCGCGGCGCTGCCCGGCGCGCAGCATGTCGAGGCAGACGTTCGTGGCGATGCGGTAGAGCCAGGAACGGACCGACGAGCGGCCCTCGAACTCGTCCGTCGCGCGCCACGCGCGGAGCATCGTCTCCTGCACGGCGTCCTCGGCGTCGAAGCCCGACCCGAGCATCCGGTAGCAGTAGCCGGTGAGCTCCCTGCGGTAGAGCTCGAGGTCGATCGCGGCGTCGGCGGCAACCATGAGCGGAAGCCTAACGGCGCGGCCGGCGGCCTGGCGAAAGTTACCGGTGAGTACAGACTGACCCGCACGCTCACGCGGTGACTTTGGCCGTCCGAACTCACCGGTGAGCCGTCACCTGCCGGTGTGCCGCAGCCGTTGACGCGCTCTCACGCGCGTCCCTAGCCTGCGCGCCACGCGCACCGGCTCCCCTGCTCGCCCCCTACGCGACCCGCCGGTGCGACGGGGAGGCACCAATGAGGAAGCTCGTTGCCGGACTGGTGTTGGCGACGTTCGTCGCCTCTACGACGACACCCGCGCTCGCCGGTGCGGACTGGGCGGCGGACGGCTGCGTCACGATCGTCGCCGGCACGCCGGCCGACGTCGCCGATGTCGATCCCGACATCGCCTGTGGGTCGTCGCCCGCGAAGGCCGCTGCCGAGTGTGCGG
Source organism: Frankiaceae bacterium (assembly GCA_035556555.1). Lineage (GTDB taxonomy): Bacteria > Actinomycetota > Actinomycetes > BP-191 > BP-191 > BP-191. Next base: position 15,221 of record DATMES010000021.1, on the reverse strand, counting down.
TGTTCGCCGCCATGGCGGGCTCGCACGGTCGCTACGCCATCGACGGTGAGGGAGACGTCTTCCTGGGCGGTACGAAGATCCACGATTGCGCGCCGGGAGTAGCGCTCACGAGCGGCGAGGAGCTGGATCCGTTGCTCTGCGCCTTCCTGGTGCTGCTGCGCGTGTTCTTCGGCCAGCCCGACTTCTACATCATCTACATCACGCCGGAGGGCGACGTCTACGTCATCGAGGTGTACATCTGGGACTGCCCGCCGTACGAGGACCCGCCCGGTGTTCGGTGACGTTCACCCGCCGGTCTCGAGCGTGGTGATCTTCACAGAACGCGCCGAAGGCCGCCCCCACCAACGGGAGCGGCCTTCGGCCAAGCGGAGAGCGGGCTAGCCCTGGAGGCCCTTGGCCTTCGCGACTGCCTGCTCGATGTTGCCGACGAGGAAGAACGCCTGCTCGGGCAGGTGGTCGTACTCGCCCTCGCAGAGGCCCTTGAACGACTCGACGGTCTCGGTCAGCGGGACGTACTCGCCCTTGACGCCGGTGAACTGCTCGGCGACGAAGAACGGCTGCGACAGGAAGCGCTGGATCTTGCGCGCCCGCTGGACGATGACCTTGTCCTCCTCGGGAAGCTCGTCCATGCCGAGGATGGCGATGATGTCCTGGAGGTCCTTGTAGCGCTGGAGGATGCCCTGGACGCGGCGGGCGACGTTGTAGTGCTCGTCGCCGATGACGCGGGGGTCGAGGATGCGCGAGGTCGAGTCGAGCGGGTCGACGGCCGGGTAGATCCCGAGCTCGGCGATCTGGCGCGAGAGAACGGTCGTCGCGTCGAGGTGCGCGAACGTCGTCGCCGGCGCCGGGTCGGTGAGGTCGTCGGCGGGGACGTAGATGGCCTGCAGCGAGGTGATCGAACGCCCTCGGGTCGAGGTGATCCGCTCCTGCAGGATGCCCATCTCGTCGGCCAGCGTCGGCTGGTAGCCGACGGCGGAAGGCATGCGGCCCAGCAGGGTCGACACCTCGGAGCCCGCCTGGGTGAAGCGGAAGACGTTGTCGACGAAGAGCAGAACGTCCTGGCGGTCGACGTCGCGGAAGTACTCCGCCATGGTCAGCGCGGACAGCGCGACACGCAGGCGGACACCCGGCGGCTCGTCCATCTGGCCGAAGACGAGCGCCGTCTTCTCGAGGACGCCCGACTCCTTCATCTCGAGCCAGAGGTCGTTGCCCTCGCGGGTACGCTCGCCGACGCCGGCGAACACCGACGAACCACCGTGCTGCTGCGCGACGCGCTGGATCATCTCCTGGATGACGACGGTCTTGCCGACGCCGGCACCGCCGAACATGCCGATCTTGCCGCCCTTGACGTACGGCTCGAGCAGGTCGATGACCTTGATGCCGGTCTCGAAGATCTCGGCCTTCGGCTCGAGGTCCTCGAACTTCGGCGACGCGCGGTGGATCGGCCAGTAGTCGGAGGCGTCGATCTGGTCGGCGGTCGTGTCGAGCGGCTCGCCGAGCGCGTTGTAGACGTGGCCGAGGACGCCGGCGCCGACCGGCACCTTGATGGGGGCGCCGGTGTTGACGACCTCCTGGCCGCGCTGCACGCCGTCGGTCGGCTTCAGGGCGATGGTGCGTACGACGCCCGAGCCGATGTGCTGCGCGACCTCGAGGGCGATGGTCTGCGTCTCGCCCTCGATGGTGCGGTCGAGCCGCAACATGAAGTTGATCTCCGGCAGCGACCCGACGGGGAACTCCACGTCGATGACCGGGCCGATGACCTGGACGACGCGGCCGTTGGGGAGCTCGGGCGCGGCGTTCTCGGCCGGCGGGGTGAGGGTCTCGGTCATGGGTACGCGCTCCCTGCTAGTCGTCCTCGGCGAGCGCCTCGGCGCCGCCGACGATCTCGGAGATCTCGGTGGTGATTTCGGCCTGGCGCGCGCGGTTGGCGTCGCGCGTCAGGATCTTGATGAGCTCGTCGGCGTTGTCCGTCGCGGCCTTCATGGCGCGGCGGCGCGCGGCGTGCTCGGACGCCGCGGCGTCGAGGAGGCAGGCGAAGACCCGGCTCTCGACGTAGCGCGGCAGCAGCGACTCGAGGATCGCCTCGGGCCCCGGCTCGAACTCGATGTCCGCCCGCAGCTCGCCGCCGCCGTCGGACTCCGTACGCTCGGGAGCCACGACGGGCAGCAGCTGCACGGTCTTCGGCCGCTGCGTGACGACGTTGACGTACTCGGTGTACGCGATGACGACCCGGTCGACCTTGCCAGACAGGTAGTCCTCGACGAGGCGCTGGCCGATCTCCTTCGCGACGGTGTACGGCGGCGTGTCGGACACGCCCGTCCACGTCCCGCTGAGCTCGACCTGGCGGTAGCGGAAGTACGAGAGCGCCTTGCGGCCGTAGACGTACACCTCGGTGTTCTGCCCCGCCGACGCGGCCTCGCGGCGCGCGTGCTCGGCGATGCGGACGACGTTGGTGTTGTACGCGCCCGCGAGGCCGCGGTCGGCGGTGACGGCGAGGACGCCGACGGTACCGACGGTGTCGCGCGTCGTGAGCAGCTCGGCACCGCCACCGCCGGCCGCCATGAGGTCGGCGACGACGCGGGCGATCTCCTCGGCGTACGGGCGCGCGGCCTCGCTGCGCGCCTGCGCCTTGACGATGCGCGACGCCGCGATCAACTCCATCGCACGCGTGATCTTCTGCGTGCTCTTGACGGAGCGGATACGGCGGCGTACCTCGCGGAGCTTGCCGGCCATCAGGCGGAGGTGTTCTCGCGGGCCTGGCGAACGCGCATCTCGCCCTCGTTCGCCGCCTCCTCCGCCGCGCGCTCCGCGGCGTTGGCGGCCTCGATGTCCGCGGCCGAGGTGTCGGCGTCGAACTGCGCGAGCGTCCCCTGGGCCGCCGCCTTGAGCCGGTCCTCGACGGTGTCGAGGGCGGCGTTGGCGTCGAGCTCGGCGAGCAGGCCCGGGTCGCGGCCCTTGATCCAGTCGATGAGCGCCCGCTCGAACGGCTTCACCTGCGGCACCGGCACGGTGTCGAGGTAGCCCTTCGTCGCGGCCCAGATCATGGCGACCTGCTCGCCCAGCGCGACCGGCTGGTACTGCGGCTGCTTGAGCACCTCGACGAGGCGGTTGCCCCGGTCGAGCTGCGCCTGCGAGGCCTTGTCGAGGTCGGAGCCGAACGCCGCGAAGGCCTCCAGCTCACGGAACTGCGCGAGGTCGAGGCGCAGCGTGCCGGCGACCTTCTTCATCGCCTTGGTCTGCGCGTTGCCACCGACTCGCGAGACCGAGATGCCGACGTTGATGGCCGGACGGACGCCCTGGTAGAAGAGGTCGGTCTCCAGGAAGATCTGGCCGTCGGTGATGGAGATGACGTTGGTCGGGATGTACGCCGACACGTCGCCGCCGCGGGTCTCGATGAGCGGCAGCGCCGTCATCGAGCCGCCGCCGAGCTCCGGCGAGAGCCGCGCGGCGCGCTCCAGCAGGCGCGAGTGCAGGTAGAAGACGTCGCCGGGGTACGCCTCGCGGCCCGGCGGGCGGCGGAGCAGCAGCGACAGCGTGCGGTACGCGACGGCCTGCTTGGACAGGTCGTCGTAGACGATCAGGGCGTCCTTGCCCTCGTACATCCAGTGCGCGCCGACCGCCGCGCCGGAGTACGGCGCGAGGTACTGGAACGGCGCGGGCGACGACGCCGCGGCGTTGACGACGACGGTGTACTCCATCGCCCCGGCCTCGGTGAGGGCGGAGACGACCTCGGCGACCGTGGACGCCTTCTGGCCGATGGCGACGTAGATGCAGCGGACTTCCTTGTCCGTGCCCCAGAAGCGCCGCTGGTTGATGATCGCGTCGATGGCGATGGCGGTCTTGCCGGTCTGGCGGTCGCCGATGATGAGCTGGCGCTGGCCGCGGCCCACCGGGGTGATCGCGTCGATGGCCTTGACGCCGGTGAGCATCGGCTGGTTGACGGGCTGGCGCTCGACGACGGACGCGGCCTGGACCTCGAGGCGGCGGCTCTCGGTCGAGGCGATCGGGCCCTTGCCGTCGATGGCGTTGCCGAGCGGGTCGATGACCCGGCCGAGCATCGCGTCGCCGACGGGAATCGAGAGGATGCGGCCGGTCGCGGTGACGGTCGCGCCCTCCTCGATGACGGCGGCGTCGCCGAGGACGACGGCGCCGATCTCGTCCTCCTCGAGGTTCAGCGCGAGGGCCTGGATGACGCCGCCCGCGCTGTTGATCTCGAGGATCTCGTTGGCCATCGCCCGGGGCAGGCCGGAGATGCGCGCGATGCCGTCGCCGGCCTCGAGGACGCGCCCGACCTCCTCGCGCGTGATGCTCGGGGCGTACTCCGCCGCCGCCTTGCGCAGCGCGGCGGAGATCTCCTCCGGGCGGATGCTGAGCTCAGTCACTGGATATCTCCCTTAGCCCGCGAGGCTCGCGCGCAGTTGCTCGAGACGACGTCGTACGGAGCCGTCGATGACCTCGTCGCCGATGGTCGTGACGACGCCGCCGAGGACGGACGGGTCGACGATGACCTTCACGTCGACCGTACGTCCCTTGCTCCGGGAGAGCGCCTCGGCGAGCCGGGTCCGCTGCTCCTCGGAGATCGGTGCGGCGACCCGCACCTCGGCGACGGCGGAACCGCCCGCCGCCTGCGCCTTCGCGCTGAACGCGTCGGCGACGCGCGTGATGTCGCGGACCAGGCCGCCCTCGACGACGAGCGTGAGGAGCCGGACCGTCACCGGGTGCGCCCTCCCGGCGAGCAGGTCGTCGAGCATCCTCATCTTGACCGGCCCCGGGGTCCCCGGGTCCGTCAGCGCCGACCGCAGGTCCGGCGACGCCTCGACGGACCGGCTGAACCGGAACAGCTCGTCACCGACCCGGCCGAGGACGTCCTCGGCGCGGGCCACCTCGAACATCGCGGCGGCGTAGCCGTCGATCTGCGCGTCGCTCATCGATGCGTCCTCTTAGTTCTGGCTGGAGAGCTGGTCGATGTAGCCGTCGACGAGCTGCCGCTGCGCGTCGCTGTCGAGCGAACGCCCGACGACCCGGCTCGCGAGGTCGATCGACAGCCCGGCCAGCTCGCTGCGGAGGGCGCCCAGGGCGCGGTCCCGCTCGGCCTGGATGTCGCTCTGGGCCCGGGTGACGAGCGCCTGGGCCTCCGCCTCGGCGCGCGTCCGCGCGTCCGCGACGATGGCCTCGGCGGAACGCCGGCCCTCCTCGATGATGCGGTTCGACTCGGCCTGCGCGTCGGCCAGCTTGGCGCGGTAGTCGGCCAGGACCTGGTCGGCCTCGGACCGCGTCGTCTCAGCCTGGGTCAGCTGCCCCGACAGCGCCTGCTCGCGCGCGGCGAGGGTGGCGTTGAGCTTGGGCAGCGCGACCTTGCTGATGATGATGAACAGCAGCGCGAAGAAGATCGCCGCCGCGATGAGCTCGCCGATGACGGGGACCGTGGGGTTGAAGTGGTCCGTCGCCGGCTCGGTCGTGACGGGATCCTCGGCGAAACGGATCAGTTCGTACGGCAGCTTCACAGGGGGCGTCCTTAGCTGATGATGAACGCGAGGGCGAGGCCGAAGATCGCGAGGGCCTCGACGAGGGCGATACCGATGAACATCGTCGTACGCAGCTGGCCGGCGGCCTCGGGCTGGCGCGCGATGGCCTGGACCGTCTGGCCGACGAGGTAGCCGATGCCGATGCCGGGGCCGATCGCGGCGAGGCCGTAGACGAGACCGCGGCCGATGACCTGGAGGTTGTTGGTCTCCGCCTCCTGGGCCAGGACGTTGGCGGCGTACACGACGGGGCGCATGTGAACTCTCTTTCGTCCGGTGTGGGGTTCGTGCTGGCTTAGTGCTGCGGGTGGACGGCGCCACCGATGTAGAGCGCGGTCAGGACCGTGAAGATGAACGCCTGGAGGAAGCCGACGAAGATCTCGAAGCCGGTCAGCCCGACGCCGATGAGGATGACGAACGGCGCCGCCAGGAACTTCGGTCCGAAGTGGCCGAAGTCCGCGACGTTCATGAGCAGGATCGCGAGCAGGCTCAGGATGAGGTGGCCGGCCAGCATGTTGAACGTGAGTCGCAGCGTCAGCGTGATGGGGCGGATGACGATGTTCGAGAGGAACTCGATCGGCGTCAGCAGGATGTAGAGCGCCTTCGGCACGCCGGGCGGGAAGAGGATCTCCTTGAAGTACCCGCCGACGCCGTTGCTGCGCATGCCCTCGACGTTGTAGACGATCCAGGCGATGGCGGCGAAGAACAGCGGCACGGCGATCTTGGAGGTCGGCGGGAACGCCACGCCGGGGAAGACCTCCATGAAGTTGAAGAAGAAGATCATCGTGAACGTCGTCAGGAGGTACGGCACGTAGCGCGCGCCGTCGTGCCCGATGACCTCCTCCGCGATGTTCGTGCGGACGAAGCCGACGAGGCTCTCGCCGATCAGCTGGTACTTGCCGGGGATGACCTCGCGCTTGCTGAACGCGGTCAGCAGGAACGCCGCCGCGAGCAGGAAGGCGACGAGCATCGCGAAGACGGTCCAGTTGAGGAACGGGACGCCCCAGAGACCGAACTTCCAGTTGAAGAGCTCGCCGAGCTCCGGCACGCCCTCAGACGCCAGCGACATGGGTGCGAGTACGCCCTTCAGTCCAGCGGGCCGACGAACGTCGGCCCGTGCAGTACGACCCAGCTCTGCGCGGCGATCACGCAGATCTCACCCCCGCAGACCGCCAGGACCGTCACCGTCTCCGGCAGTCCGAGCGGCCCGACCCCGACGGCGAGCGCCGCGGCCAGCAGGGCGATCCTGACCGGCAGGGCGAGGAGCACCCTGCCAGGTCCTATCTGCCGGCGCGTCCGGCCGGTCCGGGCCGAGACCCAGGCGGCGGCAACGCCGTTCACTCCTACCGACCCGACGCCCCAGAGGGCGCCGGCTGCTCCGCTCCGTCCTGCCGCGATCCACCCCAGCGCCACCGCCGGCAACGCGACGGCCAGCGTGCACCAGAGCGTTGCGGAGATCAGCTTGGAGTCGAGCAGCAGGTCGGGTCGGTCAGCGGGCCGCACGCTCGGCACGCCTTGCCTCTGCGTCCAGCCGCTCGGCGTGCGCCAGCCTCTTGTTGATCACGTAGAGGCCGAGCACGAGCCCGATCAGCAGACCACCGAAGAACAGGACGTGACCGGTGTTCAGCCACTTGTCGGCGTAATAGCCGAGGAGCCCGTACACGATCAGAGCGGCGGAGAACTCGATGACGGCGTCCCACGCCGTCGAGAGCCCTTGCCACTGCGTCCGCTCAGGATTCCCAGCCATGACAGTGGCGCAGCCTAGCAACGTGCGGAGGGTGGGGTCAAAACGTCCGTTCACGCAAAACCGCAGGTCAGAGGCCTAGTCGGCCGATCTTGTGAAAGTTTTCACGAGGATCCCGGGCGCGGGAGGGCGTGCGCGGCCCGTTCGGGGCCCGCATCGCTCTCCCGGTGGTTACTGGTGAGTAGCGACGGAGCCCACGCGGGAACTGGTGAACGACGACGTCGCTACTCACCAGTAACCGCGCCGGGCGGGGTCGCCGGAGCGTCCACGGCGGGCTCCCCGGGGTCGTCGCGGCGGGCGCGGGCGCCGGCAAGGTCGATGACCCCCTCGGCCGGTACGACCTCGCGGCGGCGGGCCGGGATGAACGACAGCAGCGCCCCCACGAGCGTCAGCCCGCCGACGCCCGCGGCGATGACCGGGAGGCGTACGAACGACGCCGCGACGCCGCCGAACGCCAGCACCGCCGACCAGTACCAGATCGTCAGCACCGCGCGCCGGTGGGTGTGGCCGATCTCCAGCAGCCGGTGGTGCAGGTGCTCCTTGTCGGGAGCGAAGACCGACCGCCCGGTGCGCGTACGCCGGAAGATCGCGAGCAGCAGGTCCACGAACGGCACCGCCAGCACCATCAGCGGCAGCAGCACGGGGAAGAAGAACGTCGCCCCGCGCTGGGTGTCGATGGCCGTCGAGTCGAACGACGTCGTCCCCGACGTGACCGCCGCCGCGAGCAGCAGGCCGAGCAGCATCGACCCCGAGTCGCCCATGAAGATGCGCGCGGGCGAGAAGTTGTGTGGCAGGAAGCCGACGCAGACGCCGGCGACGATCGCGGCGAGCAGCGTTGCCGGGGTGACGCGGCCGATGCGCTGCACGACGGAGAGCTGGTAGCAGAACCCGAAGAACGCCACCGCCGCGATCCCCACCACGCCGGCGGCCAGCCCGTCGAGGCCGTCGATGAAGTTGATCGAGTTGACCATGAGCAGCGTCAGCAGCACGGTCGCGACGACGGCGGTGTTGGGGTCGATGGAGAAGTTCTGCCGGCCGGTGCCCGGCAGCGTGAGGAACTGCAGCTGCACGCCGAGCACGACGAGCAGGCCCGCCGCGAGCATCTGCCCGGCCAGCTTCGTGAACGCGTCGAGCTGCCAGCGGTCGTCGGCGACGCCGATGAGGCAGATGACGGCGCCCGCGACGAGGACGGCCTTCGGCTCGGGCGTGCTGCGGATCGTCTGCAACGCGGGGAGCGCGCGGGCGACGTACATCGCCGCCACCACTCCCCCGAACATCGCGATCCCGCCGAGGTACGGCGTCGGGATCGCGTGCACGTCGCGGTCGCGCGGCTGCGCGAGGGTCTTCGTGGCGACGGCGAGCCGCCGCGCGACGGGGGTCAGCAGGTACGTGACCGTCGCCGCGACGAAGAAGACCAGCGCGTACTCGCGCACTCCGCGACCTTAGGGCCGGGGGTACGCGGGGTGCGCCTCGACCAGCGCCTTGACGCTCTTGGCGACCTCCGGCGCCGCCGACTCGTCCCGCACCGCGCGGCCGATGAGGCTCGCGATCTCCTTCATCTCGCCCTCGGCCATGCCCTGCGTCGTCAGCGACGGCGAGCCGACGCGGATGCCGGACGCGACAGACGGCGGCTGCGGGTCGTACGGGATGGCGTTCTTGTTGAGCACGATGCCGGCGGCGTTGCAGCGGGCCTCGGCGTCGGCGCCGGTGACGCCGAGCGGCTGGAGGTCGAGCAGCGCGAGGTGCGTGTCGGTGCCGCCGGTGACGGCGCGCATGCCCTCGGCGATGAGCCCCTCGGTGAGCGCCTGCGCGTTGGCGATGACCTGGCGGGCGTACGCCTGGTACTCAGGGGTGGCGGCCTCCTTCAGCGCCACCGCCTTGGCGGCCACGGCGTGCATGAGCGGGCCGCCCTGCATCATCGGGAACACCGCCTTGTCGAGCTTCGCGGCGTGCTCGGCCTTGCAGGTCAGCATGCCGCCGCGCGGCCCGCGCAGGACCTTGTGCGTCGTGAACGTCACCACGTCGGCGTACGGCACCGGGCTCGGGATCGCCTTGCCCGCCACGAGGCCGATGAAGTGCGCGGCGTCGACCATGAGGATCGCGCCGACCTCGTCGGCGATCTCGCGGAACGCCGCGAAGTCGATGAGCCGCGGGATCGCCGACCCGCCGCAGATGATCATCTTCGGCGAGTGCTGGCGGGCCAGGTCGCGTACCTGGTCGTAGTCGATGTCCTCGGTGTCCTTCGCGACGCCGTAGTGGACGGCGTTGAACCACTTGCCGGAGAACGACACCTTGGTCCCGTGCGTCAGGTGGCCGCCCATGGGCAGCGCCATCGCGAGGACCGTGTCGCCCGGCTGGAGGAACGCGCCGTACACCGCGATGTTCGCGGACGCGCCGGAGTGCGGCTGGAGGTTGGCGTGCTCGGCGCCGAACAGCTCCTTCGCCCGCGCGATGCCGATCTCCTCGGCCTTGTCGACCTCGCTGCAGCCGCCGTAGTAGCGGCGCCCCGGGTAGCCCTCGGCGTACTTGTTGGAGAGCGTGCTGCCGAGCGCGGCGAGCACGGCGGGCGAGGTGAAGTTCTCGCTCGCGATGAGCTGGAGGCCGCTACGCAGCCGGTCCAGCTCGCTCAGCACGACGCCGGCGATCTCCGGGTCGGTGGATTCGAGCGCTGCGAAGTCGGGGCCCCAGAACGAATCCCCACCACGCCGCTGACGCGGCGCGGCGGGGGCCCCGGAAGAAGTCATGTCACTCATGTGCCGAGCGTAGTGCCTGCCAGGAGCGCCAGGGGCCTGGCGAGAGCCTCGGATATGTCGTCGTAGGCCCGCTGGTAGGCGGACGCGCCGAAGCCGTACGGGTCGGCGACGTCGTCCTGCTCGGGCGGCGACCAGACCTTGCCGCGCTGCGCGGCCGCCACGGCGACGAGGTCGCGCGGGTCGTCCGCGGGCTCCGCGCCGGCCACGAGCCGCGCGAACTCCCGCAGCGTGAACGTCTTCGGCAGCGCCCGCGGCGCCAGCGTCACGACCGCCGTACGGTGCTCGCGCGTCATCGTCAGCACGAGGTCGGCGGCCTCGACCAGGTCGGCATCGAGCCTCGTCGCGGCGAAGGCGTCGCAGGCGATCCCCTGCTTCTCGAGCAGGCGCGCGGCGGCGGGCTCGACGGGGTAGCCGTGCAGGCCGTACGTCCCCGCGCTGTGCACGCGGAAGCGGTCCTCGGGCAGCCGCGACGCGGCGATGAGGTGCGCCGTGGGCGACCGGCAGATGTTCCCGGTGCACACGAACAGCAGGTCGAACATCAGCTCAGGTCGCCGATGACCTCGCCCAGGCGGACGCGGTCGATGGCGCCCTCGCGGAGCAGCCTCGGCTCGGCGCCGGTGAGGTCGAGGATCGTCGACGGCGTGCGGTCCTCCGACGCGCCGCCGTCGAGGTAGACCTCGACCATCGGCCCGAGCTGCGCCTCCGCCTCGCCCGCGGTGACCGGCGCGGGGTTGCCGTGCTTGTTGGCGCTCGAGACGGCGAGCGGGCCTGTCTCGGTGAGCAGCTCGATCGCGACGGGGTGCAGCGGCATCCGTACGGCCACCGTCCCCTTCGTGTCGCCGAGGTCCCACGTGAGCCCGCTGCCCTGCCGCAGCACGAGCGTCAACGGCCCGGGCCAGAACGCCGCGATGAGGTCCTTGGCCGTGTCGGGCAGCGACTCGACGAGGCCGTTGACCGTGCGCCACGACCCGACCAGCACGGGCACGGGGACGTCGCGGCCGCGGCCCTTCGCGTCGAGCAGGCGGCGTACGGCGTTGGGGGAGAACGCATCGGCCGCGATGCCGTACACGGTGTCGGTCGGCAGAACGACGAGGTCGCCCCGTCGGATCGCGTTGGCGGCGTCGGCGATCGCGGTGGCTCGGTCGGTGTCTCCGGTGCAGTCGTGGGTGCGGCTCACGGCGACATCTTCGTCGCTGTGACGTACCGCGGTCGTCCGACGAGGTCGGCGTGGTCCTCGACGTCGGCCCAGCCGCCCGCGTCGGCGAACACCTTCGGCGCCGTCTCGCCCTGCCGGTCCGAGTGCTCGACGACGACGATGCCGCCGGCCTTCAGCAGCCGCCTGGCGGTCTTCTCGACCTCGCGGATGACGTCGAGCCCGTCGGGTCCCGCGACGAGCGCCATCGTCGGGTCGTGGTCGCGCACCTCCGGCTCGACGTCGGTCAGCTCGGCGAGGGGGACGTACGGCGGGTTGCTCACGACCACGTCGACCGTGCCGTCGAGCTCGGGCAGCGCGTGGGAGACATCGCCCTCGTGGATGGCGACCGGCGCGTCGCCGGCGCGCTCGCGGGCGGCGGCGTTGCGGCGCAGCCACTCCAGCGCGCCGGGGTCGAGCTCGACGGCGTGGACGACGGCGCCCTTGACCTCGTGGGCAACGGACAGCGCGATGGCGCCCGAGCCCGAGCAGAGGTCCACGACGAGCGGCTTCTCGCCGCAGCGGCGAGCGGCGTCGATGGCGTACCCCGCGACGTCCTCCGTCTCCGGCCGCGGGATGAACACGCCCGCGCCGACCGCGAGGTCGACGTAGCGGAAGCCGACCGAGCCGACGATGTGCTGCAACGGCTCCCGAGCCGCGCGGCGCGCGACGAGGCCCTGGAGCGCGTCGTACTGCGCGGCGTCGAGGTTGGGGACGACGGGCAGCGACGTCCGCGAGACGCCCAGGACGTGCGCGACGAGCTGCTCGGCGTCCCAGCGCGGCGACTCGACGCCCGCCGCGGCGAGCCGGTGCGCGGCCTCCTGCAGCGCGGGGCGCAGGGGCACGGGCGGCGCGATCACTCCTCGTTGCCCGCGAGGCGGGCGGCGTTGTCGGCGTCGACGAGCGACTGGATGACCGCGTCGAGGTCGCCGTCGAGGATCTGGTCGAGGTTGTACGACTTGAAGCCGGTGCGGTGGTCGGAGAGGCGGTTCTCGGGGAAGTTGTACGTGCGGACGCGCTCGCTGCGGTCGACCGTACGGATCTGCGCCCCGCGCTGCGCCGATGCCTCGGCCTGCTGCGCCTCGATGGCCTGCGCGAGCAGGCGCGCGCGGAGGACGCGGAGGCCTGCCTCCTTGTTCTGCAGCTGGCTCTTCTCGTTCTGCATCGACACGACGGTGCCGGTGGGAATGTGCGTGATGCGTACGGCGGAGTCGGTCGTGTTGACGGACTGCCCGCCGGGGCCGGACGACCGATAGACGTCGAAGCGGAGGTCGTTCGGGTCGATCGTGACGTCGACCTCCTCGGCCTCGGGCATGACGAGGACGCCGGCGGCGCTGGTGTGGATGCGGCCCTGCGACTCCGTGGCCGGCACGCGCTGGACGCGGTGCACGCCGCCCTCGTACTTGAGCCGCCGCCACACGCCGCCGTTGCGCGCCTTCACGGCGACGCTGACGTCCTTGTAGCCGCCGAGGTCGCTCTCGGTCGCGTCGAGGATCTCCGTCTTCCAGCCCTGCCGCTCGGCGTAGCGGAGGTACATGCGCAGCAGGTCGCCCGCGAACAGCGCCGACTCCTCGCCGCCCTCCCCCGCCTTGACCTCGAGGATCACGTCCTTGGCGTCGTTCGGGTCCTGCGGGATGAGCGCCTCGCGGAGCTGGTTCATGAGCTCCTCGCGGCGCGCCTCCAGCACGGGGACCTCGTCGCGGAACGACTGGTCGTCCTCGGCCAGCTCACGCGCCGTCGCGAGGTCCTCGTCGACGGCCTTGTACGCGTTGTACGCCTCGACCACCGGCGTCAGCTCGGCGTAGCGCTTGCCGAGGTCGCGGGCACGGTTCTGGTCGCCGTGCACGTCCGGGTCGGAGAGCTGCTTCTCCACGTCGGCGTGTTCGGCGATGACGTCGTCGAGCTTGTCGAACATCGGTTTTCGGGCCTTCGGGTCGGAGCGGGCGGTGGGGTCGCCCGGACGCTAACCCTGGGTGTCGGCCTGCGCGTCGTTCTGCGCCTCGCCCTTGGGCGCGCGCTTGCCGAACCGCTTCTCGAACTTCTCGACGCGGCCGCCGACGTCCATGATCTTCTGCTTGCCCGTGTAGAACGGGTGGCACTGGGAGCACACGTCCGCGTGGATGTCCGGGACGGTGCTGCGCGTCTGGAACGTGGCGCCGCAGGAGCAGTGCACGTTGGCGACGACGTAGTTCGGGTGGATGCCCGACTTCATGGTGTTCCTCTTCCTCAGTGGCGCCGGGTCGGCATGCGAGCACGCCGGGAACCGGTCCGGGGTGAGCGACCAGTGTGACAGGAGCGTTGCGACGGGTCCAACGCGCGCTGCCGCCCGGCTATGCCCGAATGCCTTCGCGTCTGTGTGCAACCGGGCGTAGACATGTCCTATGGGTCGTAGCGAGGGGAACCGGCGCCGGAGGGAGCGCTGGTTCGACGCCGGTGCCAGCGCGGCCGCAGCGCTGCTTCCGGACGTTCCGTCAGAAACGTACCTCTGTCCACTCTGCGGGGAGGGTTTCCCGAGAGGTGCATTAAGTACGGGGCTCCTCACTGACGAGCACGTACCTCCGCGACATGCGGGCGGGCGCGCGCTCGTGCTGACTTGTGCGACATGCAACAGCACCGCAGGCACCGGCTTCGACCGCCACGCTGAGACGGCGGATGCAATCCGCGCCGTGATGTCGGGTGTGGAGGGGCGTCCCGTGCGGGCCGTTATGACGGCAGACGGCGTTCGGCAGCACGTACGAGTCGATGTGCGAGACGGCGCGACCAGGTTCTTCGGCGTACCGCAGGCCGACCCCCCGTGGATCCCCGATCAGATGGCCGAGGTCGCCAATAGCTGGGTCGAGGCTTGGCAGGGTAAGTCCTTCCACCTTGCGTTCGCGGAGCGGTTCGATGGGCATCGCGCGGCGCTGTCCTGGGCTCGAGCCGCGTTCCTCGTCGCGTTCGCCCAGTTCGGCTACACGTACGGGTTCGCGACCGCCCTCACGCCATTACGTGAAGCGTTGCTCGATCCGGCAACAAGATCGCTCCGCGTACCGATTTTCGACACCGCCCTGGACGTCGCCGTGCGCGAGATGGCCTACGTGACGGACCCGGACGACCTCCGCGGAATCGCTGTCGTCTTCGCGCGGCGCGTCGTGCTACTTCCGCACGGCGACGACAAGGAGTTCTTCACGCGGTGGGGCGAGGTGCTGCGCACGAAGCAGTTCCCGACCGGCATCACTGTGCAGGGGCACAACATCCCGTGGCCGACCTATCCACGCCATGCGCTCGACCACGCCGAAGTTGATCGGTAGGCCGAAGTCAATCGAACCGTACGACTTGCGATGTCCAGTTTTCCGAGCGGTGAGTTTGGACTGCCAAAGTCACCGCGTGGGCGTGCCGCTCAGTCCGTACTCACCGGTAACTCGGGACGGGCCCGTCAGCGGCCGCCGATGTTGGTCGCGATCTGGATCCCGGCCGGGCCGAGGATGACGACGAACAGCGCCGGCAGGATGCCGAAGATCAGCGGGAACAGCAGCCGTACGGGTGCCTTCGCCGCGCGCTCACGGGCGAGCTGGCGGCGCTTCGCGCGGATCTCCGCGGCCTGCGTCTTCAGCACCTCGCCGATCGCGATGCCGAGCCCGTCGGCCTGCAGCAGCGCGAGGATGAACGTCGCCAGCTCCGGGCACGCCGTCCGCTCCCGCAACGACACCAGCGCCTCGCGCCGCGAGAAGCCGAGCTGGATCTCGTGCAGGAACCGCGACAGCTCCTCGCCGAGCGGCCCTGGCAGCCGCTCGGTGACGATCGCGACCGCCTGCTCCAGGCCGACACCCGCCTGCACCGAGATCGCCATCAGGTCCAGCGCCTCGGGCAGCGCGCGGCGGATGTCGCCCTGCCGCTTGTCCGCGCGCATCGACAGCAGGATGTCCGGTGTCGTGAACCCGAGCAGCACGCCGAGCAGCAGCCCGGGCACCGCCCAGAACCCGGGCACCCCCGCGATCGCGACGCCCATGGGGAACGCGAGCCCGAACAGC